>CAZRPQ010000265.1:0-4186 GCA_964601725.1 uncultured Salinivenus sp.
CGTGTGGAGGTGTGGAAGGGGGCATTAGAGTTGGGTTAAAAGCGAGCGGGCGTCGGGCACGACGGGGAAAGCGGGTCCGTACAGTTCAGTGCGTCAACGTCGAATTGGTTGCCGGACCGATGGGACCCGCCTCAAAGCTTTTGCTCGTGGAGGACGAGCCCGACGTGGCGTCGTTCGTCCAGCAGGGTCTCGACGAAGAAGGCTACGGCGTGGGCTGGGTGCAGGAAGGACGCCGGGCGCTGGAGTACACGCAGCAGCAGCCGGTCGACCTCGTCCTGCTGGACATTCGACTGCCCGACCTCTCCGGCATCGAGGTGTGCGAGCGCCTCCGTCTCCACCAGCCCAACCTGCCGATCATGATGCTCACAGCCCTGGACGCGGTGGAGGATCGCGTGCGGGGGCTGCGGGCCGGGGCCGACGATTATCTCCCCAAGCCCTTTGCCTTCGACGAGCTGTTGGCCCGCATTGAGGCGCTACTGCGCCGCGTGGAGCAGACGGAACAGACGGACCCGCTCCAGGATGGTCCCCTCCGGGTCGATCCTGCGGCCCAAACCTGCACGTACGACGGGGAAGAGGTCTCGCTCACGCCCACCGAGTTCGACCTGCTGGCTTACCTCATGGCGCGGCGCGGACAGGCCCTGAACCGAGACACCATTCACCGCGACGTGTGGGGGCACGAGTTTGACCGGGGCACCAACCTGATCGACGTCTACGTCAACTACGTGCGGCGCAAGCTGGACGAGGTCGGCTGCCCGTCGCCGATCGAGACGGTGCGCGGGGTCGGGTACCGGTACACCTCCTGTACGAACGGCGAGGACTCGGATGATTAATCTCACGGACCAGGCGGAACCGTCCAGCGGCCCTGCGGCGCCGGATCGCCCCTCGTTTCGGCGGCGGTTGCTGACGGTCGTGGGGCCGGCCCTGGCGGGGGCGCTCCTCCTGCTGGGGCTGCTGGCGTGGGGGGCGGTGTACGTGGCGCTACAACGGGGGGCCGTGGAGGTGCTCCGGGCCGAGGCGGATGAAATCGAGGCGGACATCGTGGAGACCGGCGGCGGCCTGGAGATCGGGGGACACACCTGGTCGGAGGTGCACCACCGCCTGACGGCCGAACGGGTGGATCCGGTGTTCGCGCAGGTCTTCGATCGGAACTACCGGCTCCTCCGGGCCTCCGCCAACGTCGATTCGCTCAGTGTCCTCTACCCGGAGCAGCCGCTCGTCCCGGCGACGCCGTACGACTGGATCCCGACCCTGCGCACCTTCGAGATGGGCGGGCAGACCCTCTACTACCTGGTCCGCCCCATCACTCGCGACGGCACCACGCTCGGCTACATCCAGGTGGCCCGCACGGTGCCGGCGTACGGCACGGTCCTGACGCAGTACGGGGCCGTCCTGGCGGGGGTCATCGTGCTGCTATTCGCGGGGCTGATGGCCCTGGTGGCCTGGGCGTCGACCCGGGTTTTGCGGCCGCTCCGTCGCATTACCGCCTTCGCCGAGACCACCACCTCGGCCGATTTAGACGAGCGGATTGCGGTTCCGGAGGAGGCCGACCGGGAGACGGCCCTCCTGGCCCGGACGGTCAACGGCCTGCTCGACCGCCTCGAGGAGAGCTTCGAGGCCCTCCGCACGTTCACCTCCAACGCCGCCCACGAGCTGCAGACGCCCCTCACGGTGCTCCAGGGCCACGTCGAGATTGCCCTGCGCCGCTCCCGCTCGGCCGAGAGCTACGAATCGACCCTCCGCCTGCTCGACCGCAAGCTGGGCGACATGGTGCGCACGGTGCGCGCCCTGCTCACCCTCACACGCCTCGATCGGGGAGAGGAGCTGTCGACCGAGCCGGTGGCGCTGGGTCCCCTCGTGCGGGAGGAGGCCGAGACGGCCCGATCCGCGGCGGCGGACAAAGGGGTCTCGCTGACCGTCGAGGCTGAGGAGGTGTGGGTCGAGGCGCAACCCGATCTGCTGCGGGAGGCGGTCCAAAACCTGGTGGACAACGCCGTGAAGTATACAGAGGAGGGAGACGTCCAGGTGGTTGTGAGAGACACCGATGGGGGAGCCGTCCTCCGTTGCCGGGACACGGGCATCGGCATCGAAGCAGAGGATCTGCCCCACGTCGGGGCGCGCTTCTACCGGAGCGCCGAGGCCAGCACGGCGGAGTCGGACGGGAGCGGCCTCGGTCTCGCGCTGGTCCGCCGCATCGTGGAGGTCCACGACGGCGAGCTCCGCGTCGAGTCGACGCCAGGGGAGGGAAGCCAATTCGAAATCGTCCTCGCGGCGGTGCCGGCGCCGGCCTCGGCCGAGGCGGTGGAGTGAGGGGGCGCCCGGGCCGGTCCCTCGGTCCAGCGCCAATTCTCTTCCAAAACGTCCGCTCCGCGCCCAGTTTCGGGTGGAGGGGACAGAGTGTCCGAGTGCTTCTAAGGTCAAGGAAGTCCAGGAACGCCCCAATATCGCCTCCAACTCCGCCCGGAACGTCCGCTACGCTCCCAGTTCCGGGCGCTGGGAACGCAGTGACCGAGTGCTTTCAGAGTGCTATCTTTTCGTCGGTGCCGAAGACTTTCGGCACGCACTGCCGTTCGTTCCGAAGGGAACGGAGAGAATATGGCCAGAGATCGCTTGCGTCCCCGGGGGAGAGCCCGCATCCAGGCGGCCAAGGGATGGAGTCCCATCTCTAACCATCCTCTAATCCGCTTCTCATCGGGCCCTAAGATCCCGTGCGACGAGGGAGCGTCCAACGCCATGCCGGTCATGCAACAGGCCGCTGCGGTCGGCCACGGCGACCGCATTCCGACGGTTTTGAGGACTGACGCTTCCCTCTGATGCGCGTTGATCGTCTTCACTGGGGAGGTCTTCTCGTCCTGGTCGCTCTCTGGGCATCCCCCTCGGTCCTCCACGGCCAGGCCCTCCCGGACACGCTCAGCTTCGATCGGGCCCAGACCCTACTGCGGACGCACAATCCGCAGCTCCGCGCCGCAGAGGCCCGGGGCCGGGCGACGGGACAGGCGGCCCAGGCCCGCTCGCTCTTTCCGAACCCGACGCTCAGGGTGTCCGAGGAGCGAACGAATCTGGAGGGGGATGGCGTGGACGACCAGTGGTCCCTCTCGGTCACGCAACCCCTCCGCTACCCCGGCGAGCACCGGGCCCGCTCCGCGGCCGCCCGGGCCACCGCCCGCGCCGCCGAGGCCGAGGCCCAGGAGACCGCCGCCGCGCTCTACCGCACAGTCCGGCGCCGCTACCTCGACGTGGTGGTGGCCGAGCGCCGGCAACAGATCCATCGCCGCTTTACCGAGGCCATCCGTCAGGCCGCCCGGGCGGCCCGGGTGCGGGTGCAGGAAGGCGACCTCGGGACGTTTCGGCAGGCCCGCATTCAGACCGCGCAGGCGCAGTACGAGGATGGATTGGCGGAGGCCACGCGAGCCCTGCGCTCGGCCCGCGCGGACCTTTATGCCCTGCTCCATCCCGACAGGAATCGTGGACAGGCCCCCGCCAGCACCCAAGAGGTGCGGGCCGACACCGCTGGGCGGCCGGACTACGACGTGGCGGGCACGCTTCAGTACCGCCCGGTGCGCGTCTCGGAAGGAGCGGTCCTCCAGCGGGCTCTCCAGCAGCGAGGGCGGATGCGGGCCGCTCGGGCCACCCTTGAAGCGCAGCGGAAGCGCCTGACCTCCGCCCGCTACGGGCGCCTCCCCGACCTTAGCGTCTCCGCCGGGCCGAAGACCCAGAGCGTCCCTGCTAGCGAACCCACCTTCGGCTTCACCGCCGCCCTCAACGTGGAGCTTCCGCTTTGGAACGGGGGGCAGACCCACGTGGACGCAACCCGCAATCGGCGGAGCGAGGCGCAGGCGCGCCTGGAGGCCGCCCGTCGCCAGGTGCAAACAGAGGTGCGCACTGCCATCGAGGACCTGCGCAGCTACCGGGGGCGCATTGAGACCGTCTCGCAGGACGTCCTGGCGGACACCGACTCGCTGCTTCAAAACGCCCGGTACGTCTACCAGGAGGGGGACATCACCCTCTTCGAACTGCTCGACGCGATCGAGTCCGCCCGCTCGGCCACACTCCTCAAGACGCGCCTCACGGCTCAGTATCTCCGTGCGCTGTACGACCTGGAGTACGCCCTCGGCGTGGGCCCCACCGAGGCACCCGTCGTGGTGGAGGGGGCGCTCGATCCCCGTGCCGCTGATCTCAATTGATTGCC
>CAZRPQ010000266.1:0-4175 GCA_964601725.1 uncultured Salinivenus sp.
CGGGCAGACCGCCCCCCGAGAAGGCGTCCTTGCGCTGCACGAGCTCGCGGGCCTTCCGGGCCGCGGCCCGCGCCTCGGCCGCCTGAATGACCTTGTCGATGATCCGCTCGGCCTGGTCGGGGTGGTCCTCCAGCCAGCGGCCCAGCTCGGTGTTGATGAGCGACTCCACGATGCCCTGCACCTCCGAGTTGCCGAGCTTCGTCTTCGTCTGTCCCTCGAACTGCGGCTCGGCCACCTTGATCGACAGAACCGCCGTAAGCCCCTCCCGGAAGTCGTCGCCCGAGAGGTCGAACTTAAGGCTGCTGAGCATGTCGTTCTTCTTCGCGTAGCGCTTCAACGTCCGCGTGAGGGCGCGGCGGAAACCGGTGACGTGCGTCCCCCCCTCGTGCGTATTGATGTTGTTGACGAAGGAGAGGACGTTCTTGTTGTACCCGTCGTTGTAGCGCATGGCCAACTCCACGGGCACCTCGCCGTCCTCGTTGGCAATGTAGATCGTGTCGTCGAGAATCGCGTCGCGCGCCTCGTCGAGGTAATCCACGAACCCGACAATGCCCTCTTCCGAATGGTATTCCTCGCGGGCCAGGCCCTCGTCGTCCTCGCGATGGTCCTCGATGGCAATGTGCACTCCGGCGTTCAGGAACGCCAGCTCGCGCAGCCGGTCCGAGAGCGTCTCGAAGCGAAACTCCGTCGTCTTGAAAATCTCCTCATCCGGCCAGAATCGAATGCGAGTGCCCGTCTTTTCGTCGTCGCGGATGGGCCGCACCTTCCGAACCGGCTCCTCGGGCACCCCGCACACGTAGCTCTGCTTCCAGACCGAGCCGTCGCGCCAGACCGTCACGTCGAAGCGCGAGGCCAGCGCGTTGACCACCGATACGCCCACCCCGTGCAGTCCTCCGGACACCTGGTAGCTGTCTTTGTCGAACTTGCCCCCGGCGTGGAGCACCGTCATCACGACCTCCAGGGCCGAGCGGTCCTCCGCCGGGTGCGTATCGACGGGGATGCCGCGGCCGTTGTCTTTGATCGACACGGAGCCGTCTTCGTAGAGCTGCACTTCGATCTCGTCGCAGTGCCCGGCCATCGCCTCGTCGATCGAGTTGTCCAGCACCTCGTAGACGAGGTGGTGCAGGCCGCGGAGGCCCACGTCGCCGATGTACATGGACGGGCGCTTGCGCACGGCCTCCAGGCCCTCGAGCACCTGGATGTTGGACGCCGCGTAGGCACTGATGGCGCGATCAGGAAGGTCCGTCGGTTCGCTCATGGAGGGGCTCGGTCAGCCAGCAGAGAAGGGCGAAATGTGCCGGGAAGCGAAGATTGCTCGGTCCCGATTGATACTCTGATTTTAACGGCACATCCCTTCAATAGTTCGGGTGTCGACCGATCCTTCAGCACAACCGCACACGGTGGTTTGCCCCCATTTGGGCGTCCAGGCGTGTGGGCGTTTGGGCGTGGGATCGGTACAGCCCTGGCTTGAGCACGACAGCTGCCCTCCTTCACTTCAGCCTTCCTCGCCTGCTCCCCTTTTCTCTCACTTCTTCTCTCCCATACGCCACCACTCCCATTCGCCCAATCCCCCACGCCGGCACCGTCGCGCGGATCGGCAAATCCGAGCCATCGCCCCTACGCGTCCCCCCCAGAGTGCTCTCCCTCCGGCCCGACCGACACCTCGTGCCGGGTCCACACGATGAAGCTAACCCCCCGTTCTAGCACGTCTGACAAGTGGGGACCCTCAGCGTCGGCGGGCGCCGTGTCCAGAAACCGGTCGATCTCGTCGTGCGTCAGGCGCGCCTCTTCCACGAGCGCCTCGGAGACGTCCGGATAGAGGCTGAGCAGATGCTGATGCATCGCCTGCGCGAGCTGTTCGGCGCGGCGCAGCTTCAGGAACAGGTCGAAGTGGCGCACGGCATGCGGGAGCCGCTCCTGCTGCTGCTGTGCCAGCGGCACGCGGCTCAGGGCCACCTGCATGAGCAAATCCATGAGTGTACGACCGGTGCTTCGGAGGCGGACGGCGGCACGGGGGGCCGGCTCTTGCGCCGACGGGTCGTAGCCCGCCCGGCGTTCCGCCACCGACTCGCGCACCGTGGCGGCGGTTGAGAGGGTTGCCAGCAGGGTCATCGACTCCAGCACGGCAGCGGAGTCGGGCTGCTGGTTGGGAGTGGACTCGCTCATCGCAAAGAAGGTGAGGCGAAAAAAGAAGGAGAGCGATTTCGAGGTGCGTATCGCACGTATTTCGTAGTGCGCATTCCGTGCGATCCGTCTTGAACGCTGGACGCAATACGCACTACGCACTATGCACCAAAAAACTTTCCTATGGGCACCCCCGATCGAGATTTGTTCTGCCCCGTCGACACGAGTCCTACACCTCCAGGTACCGCACGAATTCCTCCACGAGCTCTTCCAGCTCACCGTCTTTTTCGCCGAAGGCCGCCACGACGTGGTAGCCGTGGTGTTCGAGCACGTGCCGGATGCGGGAGGTATCCTTCACGTTGAGCTTGAGCGTGACCCGGAGGTCCTCTGTCGACTTTTCGGGCAGTTCGGAAGCCACGGCCAGCACCTTCGCCTCGTTTTGCTCGATGACGTGGATGAGCTTGGCGAGGGCGTAATCGCGGGAATCGACCTCGAGTGCCAGAATGGCCCCGCTCTGCCGGGTGGACAGCATCTGCGCGAACTGGTCGAAGATCTCGTGCCGGCGGAGGACCCCAAGGTACTGCCTGTCGCTATCGGCCACCGGGACGGTGCTGAGGTCGTGCTTCACCATGGTGCGGGCCGCATCGAAGATGTGCGCCTCGGGGGGCACGCTCACAGGCCGCCCGATGAGCAGCGAGTCGACGGGCGACTCAGGCCCCTCCGCGTCCATGAGGCGGTCCTCAGAGATCACGCCGGCAAGACGACCGTCGTCCCCCACCACTGGAAGGTGACGCACGTGGTGTTCCATGAGCAGCCCAAGGGCCTTCTCCACCGGATCGGAGGTCTGCAGGGCAGGCGTCGCGGAATGGATGGCCTCGCGTACTTTCATAGCGTTGGAGACTTGGAGTAAAGAGACGCACGAAGGGGAGCTATAACGTCTGCCTTCTGGGCATTCGTGCCCCGAGTATTCGGAGTGCAAGGGCCATGCCGAGCGCACACGGTGCCAAAATCGCAGGCCGTTCCCAGTCAGGGCGGCACAGCGGCCGATCAGGCTTCTGGCACGGGAGTCTCCTCATCAACCGGTCGAAGCTCGCTAAATGGCTCCAGTGTGTCGCGGAGACGGGCGTCGTTGCGTGGGGCGGCGCGGAAGCGAATGCGCGCAACGGCCTGCGCATCGTCTGCCTTGCCATTCAGGGCCACGTCCGCCGCTCCGTTCTCGGCGTACATGTAGTCCTCGTCGACCACGTCGGCCAACTGGTGCACCCGCGCGATGGCCTCCGGTTCGGACACCGGAATGTAGGCCAACCGCTCCACGTAGTCCTGCTCGATGAGATCCAGCAGGTCCTCTTTCAGTGTCTCGAGGCCGATGCCCCGGAGGGCCGAAACGAAGACCGCGTCCGGATGATTGCGGCGAAGGCGCCGGAGCAAGGTCCGATCCTCGAGCGCGTCGATCTTGTTAAACACCACGAGGGTCGGTTTGTCCCGGGCGTCCAGGTCGCCGAGCGTCTCGGAGACGACCTGCATCTGCTCCTCGTAGTTGCGGTGCGTCACGTCTACCACGTGGATGAGCGCATCGGCTTCCCGCACCTCATCGAGCGTGCTCTTGAAGCTCTCGATGAGTCGGTGGGGGAGTTTGCGGATGAATCCGACCGTGTCGGACATGAGCACCTCCTTGTTCGGGGCAAGCTCCACGGTGCGGGTCGTGGCGTCGAGCGTCGCAAAGAGCCGATCTTCCGCGAAGAGGTCCTCGTCGGTCAGGGCGTTCAGGAGGGTGGACTTGCCCGCATTTGTGTAGCCGACGAGCGAGACGGTGGTGTGAGTGTCCCGTCCCTTGCGCTGGGTCGTGCGCTGCCGGTCAATCTCGTCCAGCTTGTCGCGCAGCTTGTCGATGCGCTTATCGATGAGCCGGCGGTCCGTCTCGATCTGCTTCTCGCCGGGCCCCTTTGTACCGATGCCCCCTTCCTGCCGCGAGAGGTGAGTCCAGCGCCGCGTGAGCCGGGAGCGCAGGTAGTCGAGCTGGGCAAGTTCGACCTGCGTTTTGGCGGCCCGGG
>CAZRPQ010000267.1:0-4162 GCA_964601725.1 uncultured Salinivenus sp.
CACGCTGGGCTTGTCGGAGCTTCTTGTATCGGAGCACCACCGCCACCGCCGTCCAAAGGCCCGCGAGCACCAGCCCATGGGTGATGAGTCCCCGCATCGGGCCCACCTGCCCGACCTCGATCGCGTATCCGAGCCCGACGAACAGGGTCGCAACGAGCCCAAATACGAGCGTGGACGTTCGCCCCGGCAGAAAGAGCGTCAGCAACACCACCGCGACCTGGAGCAATCCGACGGTCGTGCCGGCGGGCAACGCCCACTCGAGAAGGCAGAACGTCCCCGATAGAATCCCGAGGCCGGCGTAGAAAAGAATGCGTCGCGAGGTGTCGAGCATAAGGAAGCACCGTGGCCGGAAAGCGAGAACGGACCGGGCTGGGGGCACCGGGGCCTTCGGCGTTCGCCGCGATAAGGGTGAGGGCCGCGTGGGGCATTCCCCTACAGCCACTCTCCGGAAGTTCCTACGGGGGATGGGGACGCCGCCGGATCGATTCGCCGGAGGAATTTTCGTTTCTTACTTAATGCTCTATTCGGGGCAGGGGTTCGGCGCGTCAGAGAAGCTCTTCGCCGGCCGGCCCCGCCCGTCACGGTTCCCAACCCACGATGCTCGACATCGCACACATTCTGTGTCTAACGCCGCCGGCCCCGCCCGCTCTGAAGCAAGGGATCCACCTTGCCCGGCGTCTTGAGGCTACGGTTCACGTGATGCCGACCCCGCTCTCCCACCAGCCGTCAGGGCCGGCATTTGGGCGGGACGAC
Source organism: uncultured Salinivenus sp. (assembly GCA_964601725.1). Taxonomy (GTDB): domain Bacteria; phylum Bacteroidota; class Rhodothermia; order Rhodothermales; family Salinibacteraceae; genus Salinibacter. The sequence goes on from CAZRPQ010000267.1 coordinate 754, forward strand.
CTCCAATCACTGGTGGCCCGCCTCGTCCCCGATGAGTCGGAGGACGTTCCTCTTCAGATTGCCGACGCCCCCCCCGGCTCGATGTCGGCGGTCCTCCAGTACGTCGCGGACGCGAACATCGAGCTCGTCGTTGCCGACACCTCGCCGGATCAGGACCCGGTCCCGCCGCTCGCCGCCGACGTCTCCCGGGTGCTCACCGAGCAACTGGCGTGCCCCGTGTTTATCGTCGAGCACGTGGAGGATCCGAGCGCGATTCGCGACATCCTGGTGCCCACCGATCTTTCCAACCATGCCCTCCGGGCCTTCAAGCACGCCGTGGCCCTGGCGCGTCTGTACGACGCGTCGGTCCATGTGCTACACGTGGTCGAGTCCCTCCCGTACGTCGCCCTCACCCCAATGGACCGGCTCTCTCTCGGGACCACCCCCCTGTCGGTGCACCGGGGGCGGCGCCGGCTCCAGAGCTTTCTGGAGGAGGGGGAGGACGAGGACGTTCACGCCCAGGCGCACCTCGCGTACGGCGACGCCGCCGAACAAGTCGCCCACTTTGCCGATCAGGATGAGATCGACCTCATGGTGCTCTCGCCCCACGGGAACGGAAACCAGTCTGATACCCCCCTCGGGCAGGTGGCCGAACGTGTTCTGAGCCGGGTGACGTGCCCGCTGTTTTTGCTCCGTGCCTTCGGGGCCTCGCTCCCCGCACATCCCGCCGGCTCGACGTCCGGGACCACACCTCCGTAGCGCGTCGGTCCGCGGAGAGGATGGGAATTTCTCAAAGATGGGCGCAGGGCTGGGGCGATCTGGCCGGCGGGAATGGACGCCGTCGCTCCCCTTCCTTACGTTGTTTGTCCTCGGTTCGCCGCCCTTCCTTCATCGGTCTGCCTCCCCATGTCCACTCCCACCCCGTACCAGGAGTCCCCTCCTGCGACGCTCCCGGCGCCGTCCCCCACCCGACCGGTGGCGGGCCGCCCGGTCGACACCGACGCTCCTGTGTTCGACTGGACCCCGGTGCCCGACGCGACGCACTATCGGGTTCAGATTGGGACCAGCGCGACCTTCGACACGATCCACTTTGACGAAGCGGCGGAGCGTGGAGCTGCCCTTCCCCTGGGCCCGGTGCTCCCCGACGGGGCGACGACGGTGTACTGGCGCGTACAGGCGGAGGGGGGCGACGACGCCGTGTCTGCCTGGAGCGAGCCGGCCCACTTTGCCGTGGCGACGGCCGAGGAGATGGGGCAGGAGGGCGCCCTTCGCGTCGAGGCGTCCCCCGTGCCTCTTCAGCCCGACAGCCGCCAGGAGCCCCCCGTGGACCAGCGCGCCGTCCCGTTCTCCTGGGAGGGCATTCCGGAAGCATCGGGGTACCAGCTCCAGGTGGCCCCGACCAAGGACTTTGCGGACCCGACCGTCGACCTCACCGTCGACCAGACGACATCCGTCACGCTCTACGGCGTGCTGCCCCCAGAGGACCCGTCCTTCTACTGGCGGGTCCGGCCGCTCTTCCGCGTCGCGGATCCGGGCCCGTGGAGCGATCTCGTGCCGTTCACCGTGGCACCGCCGGCGGAGGTCGAGGAAGACCTTGCACCCGAGGCGGCCGACCCTCAGGCGTCCGCCCGAGCGGCCGGACCGGTCGAGCAGGCCCGCACGAGCGGGGCACTTTCACTCGCCGTCTCCCTGCTCGCCGTCCTGAGCTTCATCGCCACCATCCTGCTCATCCTCCTGTTCAGCTGAGAAAAGGTAGTTTCCGGGCTGCGCTCCCGACCTGCTGAACACGCCCTCCCAAACCCTCAACGCCCAACTCTCAACGCCCAACCCTCATGATCCAGCGACGCACCGTCGGCATCGTCGGCACCGGCAACGTGGGCACCGCGGCGGCCTACGCCATGTTCAACCAGAGCCTCGCCAGCGAAATCCTCCTCCTCGACCAGGACAGTCGCCGGGCGGAGGGAGAAGCCATGGACCTCATGCACGGCCAGCAATTGGTCGGGGGCATCACGTGCCGCGCCGTCGACTATCCGGCCCTGGGCAATGCCCAGATTATCGTCCTCTCGGCGGGGGCGAGCCAGAAGTCCCCCGACGAGACGCGGCTCGATCTGCTCCGGCGCAACGCAGAGATCTTCCGTGAGATTATCATCCAGCTCGACAAGCATGCGCCCAACGCCATTCTCGTGGTCGCGACGAATCCGGTCGACGTGCTGACCTACATCTCTCAGGAGCTGAGCAGCCGGCCGAACCGCCGCGTCCTCGGCACCGGCACGCTGCTGGACACGGCCCGCTTCCGGGCGCTGCTGGGGCGCCACTACGGTGTCGACCCCCGTTCGGTGCACGCCTACATCCTGGGCGAGCACGGCGACTCGGAGGTGCCCATCTGGAGCATCGCCACGATTGGGGGGCAGCACATCTACGAACGAGATGTGCTGGGGAAAGAGTGGGACCCCGACACGATGCAGTCAATTTTTGAGCGGGCGCGCGATGCCGCCTACGAAATTATCGACCTAAAAGGCCACACGGATACAGCCATCGGCCTGGTGATCGCCCGGATCGTGCGCGCCGTGCTCGAAGACCAGCAGAACGTACTCCCCGTAAGCACGCGGCCCGATGGCGCGTACGGCATCGAGGACGTGTGCCTGAGCGTTCCGTGCGTGGTGGGCCTGGAGGGGATGGAAAAGCGCGTCGATCCGGAGCTGCACGACGAAGAGCGAAAGGCCCTTCGCGACTCCGCCGAGGCGCTATACGAGAGTCGAGCCGACCTCGATTTTCGGGTGTAGTGCCGTTTTAATTTCATCGTGTCGGCCCGGACATAAAACGGGACCAGAGATCTGAAGCGATCTTTTTCCTGTAAGCCGAGAATAATCAACGGCTTAACGTTGCAACGTTTGATAGCATTTCAAGTCTGTGAGTTGACATCGATGGTCATTGCCAGCGCCCGGTATGACCGCGGACCGCCGACGACGGACGGCCGTTTCTCGCTTGCCAGCGGCGGTCCGCTGTCAGCCGTCTGCCGTCGTCGCATTTGAGGCAAATCGCTATTGACTCAACTCACAGGTCTGGAATGCGACCCAACGTTTGGAACTCCGAAGCCGTTCAAAGCAGACAGGTCGTTTCGGATAGATCAACGCTTCCGTCGTAAATCCGGATCCATCCGGCCGACGAGAGACGGAGGCGTACGGCTGAACCGGTCCCTTCTTCGGGAAGCGTACTACGACGTGGGCAGGTCCGGCTTGGTTACGCTGGCCGCATCCGCCGCGTCGGCGTCTTCGTCCTCGGTCGGGGCGCCGTCCCCCGTGCTGCCGGATGCCTCCTCACCAGTGGCCTCTTCGTCCTCGTCCCAGTTCTCGATGGCCTCCAGGACCGTATCCACGATCTCGTCCTCAGGGATCGTGTCCACCACCTCGCCGTGCTTGAAGAAGTGCGC
>CAZRPQ010000268.1:0-4146 GCA_964601725.1 uncultured Salinivenus sp.
AAGAGTGTAGACACGAAGGCCCGGGACGGCTGACAGGCCTCCATGGTCCGGTGCGTGGTCAACAACCCGAAGCACGATGGCCTCTCCGCCTACACCTTCGACGGAACCGTCGTCAAAATGGAGGCGAAGCGCCCCCGGATTGGATAAAACGTGGGGCAGTCCTCTCTTAGGAACGCCGTCCCCCATCAAGTCATCGAGGGACACCGCTACCGTACGACCGTCACCTGCTGGCCCTTCGTCGCGGATCCAGCCTCAAGGCGAAGGAAGTACGTCCCGCTCGACAGCCCGCTCAGGTCGATGGTCTCCTCGTGACGCCCTTCCTTCTGTGCATCGACGATAGTGCGTACCTGTCGGCCCAGCGCGTCGTAAAGGCGGATCTCAATCTCCTGCCGATCAGGAAGAGCAAAGCGGGCCGTTGCCTGCTGGGACGCAGGATTCGGGAAGGTGCCCAGAAGCTGCGCTTTGCTTACCTGGCGCTCGATTGTGACCGGATCGGAGAGGGTCGTCGTCATGTCGTTGTCGATTTGCTTCAGGCGGTAGGTGAGACCACCCGCGTCGTAGAGTAGGTCTTCGTCGGTAAACTGGTAGGACTGCGGTTCGGAGGTCGTGCCGGCGCCTTCAACGAAGCCAACGGTCGTCCACGAGGAGTCCTTTGCCTGGCTAGGTTTACCTTCCCGGCGTTGCACGTCGAACCCTGAGTTGTTGGTTTCCGATGCCGTCTGCCAGGTGAGGCGGACGCCGTCTTCGGTCGTGATGGCTTCGAACGAGCCAAGTTCGACCGGCAGCGGATCGGTGCTTGTCAGGACCGAAACGTCATCGTCGGTTGCATTGGCAACGATCACGTCCGCCACGCCGTCTCCGTTCAACAGGCCCGTGGCAAGGCCCTCCGGCAGCGACCCTACCTCCTGGTCGGTGCCGAACCGGCCAAACGTTCCGGTCCCGTCGTTTAGGAAGAAGGACACGTCGCCGCCGTTCCTATTGGCCACGGCAAAATCCAGGCCCGGCTCTTCGTCAAGCTCCCCGCCCGCGATGCCCCAAGGCGAGGCCCCTGCCGACAGGGTGTCAGTCTCGGTGAAGCTTCCGGTCCCGTCGTTGGTCAACACAGACACCGGGTCGGGATCCTGGCTGTTGCTGGCGACCAGGTCCAGGTCGCCGTCCTCGTCCCAGTCCCCGGCGGCGACGTCCCGCGGCACGTTTTGAACCGGAACGGTGCTCATCGAATACTTGACCGTATCCGGGTCCGCATCGGCAGGAGACTCGTTGAGCAGAATGCCGACCTCGTCATCGCCTTCGATGGCAACGGCCACGTCGGGCCGACCATTCCCGTCGAAGTCCCCCGTGGTGAGGTCCTGGTGCTCAAACCCACCCGGATTGGAGATGTCGGTAATGTCCCAACCGCCGGCCTGGTTGGCCAGCGCCCGCATTCCACCGCTGCGCGTTGCGGCCACGAGGTCCGGGTCCCCGTCCCCGTCAAAATCGGCGGCGGCCACGTCGTGAGGGGTTGGAAGAAACAGGCCGTCGTCCCCCGAGTATCTCGGAGGCAAAGCTGGTGGACCCGTCGTTGAAGAGGAGCGTGATGGTATCCGGCCCCCGATTGGCTACGGCAAGGCCCACCTCGCCACTGCCGTCAACGTCGGCGGCGGCAAGGCCGTAGGCGTCGTCGGCGCTGAGCGGAGAGTCGGCAGCTTCGCTGAATGTGCCCGTGCCGTCGTTCAGAAGCAAGGTCACACCTCCCGGCGTGGTGCTGGTCGCCTGACTCGAGGCGGCAATGTCGACATTCCCGTCCCCGTCGATGTCCGTGGTGAGGACGTGGAGCGGATCTGCCTCGGTGTCGTAATCGGTCCGGGCGTAGGGGTTTTGGGCCGCCGCGCCTCCGGGACCTCCCGCAGAAAGAAGACACGCGCCGATGAGAAGAGCCGAAAGCGAAGGAGCTTGCCAGGCAGCAATCATCTCAAGAAGCGGGCTAGCCTGTCAGAGAAAGGAGAGCGGAGCCCTTTTCGCCTCAAAGGCAGGCTAAGATCCGATGAAGTATCATCTTATTCCAAAGTTTGAAGGTAAGGTTCCCGGCGGCCCGGTGGTCCTCACAAGCCTTTCCACTGGCGTTTTGAAGTGCCCCGGCACAGGTCTCCAGTCGGGCGGCAATGTGGCGGGCCTGCTCATCCGGCCGTGGCAATTCGGACTCGTCGATGTCCAGTTCGTCGGGCAACTCCTGTTGGCGAAGGCGGTGCTGAACGGCGGCTAGGTCGCCGGCGCAGTCGTCCAACACGTCCAAGACCGCGGTAATTGCCTCCGAGAGCGGGACGCGGGCCGCGCCGTCGCCTTCCTGCGGTTCGTCTTCGTTAAGTGGAAAGTCGGAGTCGGGCATGGCATCACAGGTATCTATAGCTCGCTCGGAAACTCCGGCATGATGCCGGACTCTTCCAGCTCCTCTTCCGCGAAGAACCGGACCTCGCTCTCCTCGGTCACGACCCAGATCTCCTCGGCTCCAGCCTCCAGGTAGAGCGCTCGCTTCTCCCGGATCTCCTCCTCGGTGTTGGAGGAGCTGAGCACCTCGACGCAGACCTCAGGGGCAAGGGTCGTCGGGTCGCCCGTCTTTTCCATTTTCCGTCGGCGTTCTGGGCTCATCCAGACGACATCAGGTGACTTTACGCCCTCGTGCGTAGCAATTGCGAACTCAGGTGGGCGATGTCCATCGGGGGCATGCTCGTCGAGAAGGTCCTGAACTTGCTCTTGGAGGAACGAGTGGCGGTTCTTGTGGGGACTCAAGACGATCTGACCTCGGTTGTTGGTCTCTACCTTATAAGGGAGCTCGCTCAAAAGCGGATCACGCGTGATCTCCTGCCATCGCTCCTGGTGCTCCTTCGCTGGCGTGGTCGTGGTCGGCATGGCTGAAACTGACTTATTCGAAGCAGAAATGAAACGGGGGCGAGTAGCGTTGGGTTCTCAGTCGTAACGATCAATGTACTCGCGAAGGGCTTCGTCAACGAGATCCTCGATGTTCTCCTCTCGCTCGAGCTTCAGCTTGCCGAGGGCCTTCCGCACGCTTTTTCGGACACGCACATTGAGCTGGGTTACGTCGTCGCTCTCGCTGATCGGCGGAAGCTCGTCATCCAGATCATCGAGCGATCGAGCAGTCGGCTTATCGCCACGTCCAGGAAGACTGTCGTTACTCATGTGTCTATCTATCTATCTTTATAAGTAGATCGTTGGTGAGTTGACGGATCTCGGCCGCGGCCGCCTCGTCGCTAGATTCAAGGACTGAAGAGCCGGTATTGAGGGCCCGGACGTAGGACACGCGCTGTCGAGTCCCTTCGAGCACCGGGATATCGAACGTCTCCAGGGCCTCGCGGGCCGAGTCGGTAAGCGTAGAGCCCACAATGCCGCGGCTGATGCAAAACGCCGCGTCGGTCCCAAACTGCTCACAGACGTCAATAATGGCCTCAGAGGACCAGATGTCGGCGGCCGACGGATGGACTGGAATGACCACCAAGTCCGCTGTGCGAGCCGCCTGCTTCGTCAGGTCGGTCAATCGCGGCGCCCCATCGACGACTACGTAATCGTAGTCGGAAGCGATGCGGGGAATGTCGCTTACGGCCCCGTCTCCAACCTTCACGGTCGGAGGGCCGTCGTCGCTGATAGACGACCAGTCAAGGGCCGTCTGCTGCGGATCTGCATCCACAAGCAGCGTCCGGTGGTCCTCGTGGAGGGCCCAGGCGAGGTTCGTTGCGATGGTCGATTTCCCGCTGCCGCCTTTCTCAGCAAGCAGAGCGATAACGTGTGGCATTATCGGTGTTTATCTTTCTATCTAGCTGTCTTTGTAGATAGGAAGACAAAAATAAAATGTCAACCCTGCTGGCCTGTTCGAGCCGTATACAGCCTTTCACGACGCCCCAAGCCCATGTCCATCCTGAAGGAACTCCGAGTAAGCGACAATCCGCACACCAATCCCGAAGCGCCTCATACTGAAGGCTGGAAGCACCTCGCGGACAAGTGGCCCGACCGGCTCGACGATGACGAAAAGGACTACGTAATCGCCTGGACCGAAGAGAAGGATGGAGGTCTCGTGCAGTGACGAGGGCGAGCTGTAATGCTCCGGATTGCACGTCGGTTTGCGCAGGCGGTGTCCGTACGGGAGACCACGAGCCC
>CAZRPQ010000269.1:0-4140 GCA_964601725.1 uncultured Salinivenus sp.
CACTGTCGCCGTGTACCTCAATCTGGTCGTAGGTGACCTTTGAGTTGTACACCCCGAGGTCGCTCAAGGACTGGGCCCGCACCACGTCTCGGAAGACCGACACGAACTCGTCGTGCTGTTCCGCGCTCAGGTTTTCCCAGTGGGGCCCGAGAACCTGACGGGCCATCACCTGGAAGTCAATCAGACCATTGATCAGTTCCTTTAGCTGTGCCCGCTGCTCGGCGGTGTAGTCGTCGGTGCCGCCGAGGAGGTCCTTGATTTGCTGGTCCCGCTTCTCCAGCATCTGCCGGATTTCGGCCGCTGTGGCGCTCTGCCCCTGTGCCTGGGCGGCGGGGGCGCCCACGCTCAGCAGAAGAAGCGCGGCGAGCAACGCAGAGAAGTGCAGACGGAAACGAATCATAAGAGCGATGTTCATGGTGAGCAAAAAGCAGTCGGCGAGGTCTCGCCCCGGCGCCCGAAGGGGGGGCTCTCCTGTGGGAGAGGCACAGCACGTCACGAAGTACGCACCACGCAATACGCACTACGCGATACGCACCATTATCTCGTCTCAAGAAGCGTACCGTTCCGGGCGCGGTCGGCGAGCGTTCCGGTGGTTCGCAGGAGCTTCAGGACGGCGACGTTGTACCGCTTCACCGCTTCGAGGTATCGGGCCTGGGCCTCCAGGTCGGCCCGCACCGCCTTCACGAGGTCCTCAGTACTTCCCAGATTGAGGTCGAAATTGACCTGCTCGGTCCGCAACCACTCTCCGGAAATGTTGGTTGATCGATCGCGGGACTCGACGTCCGTCTTGGCCGTGAGGAGCGAGCGATAGGCCTCCTCTACCTCAAAGCGCACGAGCTGCCGCGCCGCGGTCCGCTGATGCTTCACCTCGCTCAGCTCGGCCTGGGCCTGGTCGACCCGGGCCGCCGTCTGCCCAAAGTTGAGGTTTTGCTGAATGCCGATGCCGGTGCGTGTGCCGGTGCCCATAAACGAGTCGCCCACGAAGGCATTGTCGGGATTGGGCCGCTCCGGCAGGGTGATGCTCTGCGACAGGCTGGCCTGAATGCCGATCTTGGGGTAGTAGTCCGACTGTGCCACGTCCACGAGGGCCCGGCGCGCCTTGACGCCCGCCTCGGCCTGCTCGATCTCCGGGCGGTTCTGGAGGGCCCGCTGGATGTAGTAGTCGAGCGAGTCCGGATGGATCGAGAAGGAGATCGGCCGGAGCTCACTGGCGGCCGGCACCACCGTGGTTCTCTCCGGCAGGAAGAGCTGGCGCCGCAGGGCCGACCGCGCCGTCGTCTGGTTCTGGGTAATCTCGACGACGCGGCGCTTGACCTCCTCCTCCGTCAGGCGGGTCTGGTAGAGATCGGCCTGGCTCACGCTCTTGTCACCCTCATCCAGCAGGCGATTGATTTCCCGCTTGGCCCGGTCAATGACCTCCTGAGTGCGGTCGGCAAGCCGGTCGAGGGCGTCGGTTAGCAGCAGGTTGTAGTAGGTTTCTCCCGCTCGGGCGGCCACCTCAAGGGCCTTCCGATCCACACGGGCCGTCTCGACGTCGACCCCGTGCCGGGCCGCCCGAATATTTCCCGACAGCTCGCCCCAGGTCCAGATGGGCTGCCGGACCGCAACCTCGACCCGGCCGAACGGACGGAGGGCGCCGAGGGACCAGTCATTCTGTCGGCTCGGATGGAGATACCGCAAATCGTCCGGCACCTCGTCCGGAACCTCTCCAAACTCAGTAAGCCCCGGCGCGAACGAAGACGCCACGTCGAGCGACACGTCGGTCAGGAACCGGTTCGCCCGGGCCTCGTCGCTCCGTGCCGTCGCAAATTGCTCCTGCGCCCGTCGCTGGTCGACCTCGGGGCTCGCGTCGAGTGCCCGGAGGAGGGCTTCTTCCAGAGAGACCTGCACCGTGTCGCCCGGCGGTGACGCTCCGGGCTGTGCGACGGCCGACCGTCCGGGCCCGAGCAGGAGCCCAACGAGAACCCCGACTACAAAAAAACGCAGAGGAGTGAGACGCGTCATTCTGGAAGATGGGAGAATTGCGAATGAAGGCGATCGGCCGAGGTCTTCCCCCCGAACAGTGTCCCAGTCGTGGGCAGTGGAGCCGCTGCTCCCTGGGGGAAAGGTAACGCCACCGAGGATTGGATCTCGGCACATGCCGACGTGCACGACGTAGGAGGGCCACACAATACTCGATGGCTCCCGATCCTTGCCGCGCCCGCCATGTCTGCGAACGACGGACCCCGCCCCCTCGGAGAGGTGCTCGAGGAGGTGCTCGACGAACTCGGGGTGCAAGAAGAGATCGATGAGGCCCGTGTCCTCGAAACGTGGGCGACCGTGGCCAGCACCAAGATCAACAGCGTCACCGAGTCGGCCTGGATGAAGGGCTCGACGCTGTACGTAAAGATCACGTCCGCCCCGTGGCGCCAGGAGCTTCACATGAACCGACGCAAGTGGCGCGAGCGCCTCAACGGCGAACTCGGATCGGACCTCGTCGACGAAATCATCTTCCGCTGACGAGCCTCGAGGGAGGCACGACCGTTCTCCGGGCCCTCACTCCTCGTAGGTGCGAAGGGCGAGCGACGTGTTGTGGCCGCCGAACCCGAAGGCGTTGGAGAGTGCTACAGTGACGGGGCGCTCCTCGGCCTCGTTGAAGGTGTAGTCGAGATCGCAGGCCGGGTCGGCCTCCTCGAAGTTGATGGTCGGCGGCACCACGTCGTGCCGGAGGGCCTGGATGGTGGCGATGGCCTCAACGGCGCCCGCCGCCCCGAGCAGGTGCCCGGTCATGCTCTTCGTAGAGGAGACGTTCAGGTCGTAGGCGTGGTCGCCGAAGACCTTCTTGAGCGCCTTTGTCTCGGCCTTGTCGCCGAGGGGAGTGGAGGTGCCGTGCGCGTTGATGTAGTCGATGTCGGCCGGCTCGACCCCGGCGTTTTCGAGCACACGGTTGAGGGCAAGCCGCACGCCGCCGCCCTCCGGGTCGGGGGCCGTCAGGTGATGGGCGTCGGCCGACATGCCGATGCCAAGGATCTCCGCGTAGATGTCGGCCCCGCGGGCCTTTGCCCGTTCCAGGCTCTCAATGAAGAGCGCGCCGGCCCCCTCGCCCATCACGAAGCCGTCGCGGTCCGCGTCGAAGGGCCGGGAGGCATGGGCCGGATCATCGTTGCGGGTGGACAGGGCCCGCATGCTGGCAAAGCCCGCAATGCCGAGCCGCGTCACACACGCATCGGTGCCGCCGCACAGGGCCGCCTCCATGTCGCCCTCCTGAATCATGCGGTAGGCATCCCCGATGTTGTGATTGCCGGTGGCACAGGCCGACACCATCGCGTGGTTGGGGCCTCGGAAGTCGTGCGCCATCGCAATCTGGCCGGCGGCAATGTCGGGAATCAGCGTCGGAATGAAGAACGGAGAGGTGCGCTTTTCGCCCCCTTCGATGAACTCCTCGGTCTGGTCCCGAAACGTCTGGATGCCGCCGATGCCCGTGCCGTAGACCACCCCGACGCGGTCTTTCTCCTCCTGCGGCATGGCCTCCGAATCGAGGCCCGCGTCCGCGACGGCCTGGTCGGCCGTGACGAGGGCGTACTGGCTGAACGGATCGACGCGCCGGGCCTGTTTGGCCTCAAGGTAGTCCTCCGCGTCGAAGCCATCGAGCTCGCAGGCAAACGTCACGCGGAGGCCCTCGGGGTCGAACGACTCAATGGTGGCGGCCCCGCTCTTCCCCTCCACGAGCCCTTTCCAGTACGCATCCACGGAGAGCCCAAGGGGCGTAAGCGCCCCCATGCCCGTAACGACGACGCGACGTGATGTGCCTGCCATGCTTTTTCTCGATCAGCCTGGATGGATGTGCGGTGGGTCCCGCTCCAGTTCCCGCATACAATTCGGGTACACAAAACGCCCGGCGAGCCGCACGACGTGTTCGAGCGGGGCCCGCCGGAACGCAGAAACGAGGGATTATGCCTTTTCCTCAATGTATCCGATGGCGTCGCCGACCGTTGCAATCTCCTCGGCCTCCTCGTCGGGAATTGTCAGGTCGAACTCCTTCTCAAACTCCATGATGAGCTCGACGGTGTCGAGCGAGTCGGCCCCCAGATCGTTCGTAAAGGAGGCGTCCGATGAGACGTCGGATGCGTCGACGCCCAGTTTATCGACGATGATCGACTT
>CAZRPQ010000270.1:0-4118 GCA_964601725.1 uncultured Salinivenus sp.
GCGCCCCGAGCGGAGCGAGGACGTGCTCTCTGGGGTGCGCCCCGAGCGGAGCGAGGACGTGCTCTCTGGGGCGCCGTGAGGCGTGAAATCAAAACAGACGCTTGGGGTGCTTCGCTTGGTTTCCTGCCGCAACGCAATCTCCCCCGCCATGCGACCCAGCTTCCTGAAAATTCCCGCCCTCCTGCTCACGCTAGCCACACTCGTGTGCCTCGGTCTCCCGGACGCGCAGGCCCAGTACTTTGGGAAAAACAAGGTCCAGTACGACCAATTCGACTATAAAACGCTGGAGACCGAGCACTTTGTCTTCCACTTTTACCCGGAGGAGGAGCAGGCCGTGCGCGACGCGGCCCGCATGGCCGAGCGGTGGTACGATCGTCACACAGAGGTCTTTCTGCACCGATTCGACGAGAAGAAGCCGCTCATCTTCTACGCCAACGACGCGGACTTCCAGCAGACCAACGTCACGCAGGCGCCCCTCGGCCCCGGCACCGGTGGGTTCACCGAGCCCCTCCGTGAGCGCGTGGTGATGCCCTTCTCCCCCTCCTACGGCGAGACGAGTCACGTGCTGGGCCACGAGCTGGTGCACTCGTTCCAGTACGACCTTGGGCTCAACGCAGACAGCCTCGGCATTCAGCTCCAGAATCTCCCAACGTGGCTGATTGAGGGCACGGCGGAGTACCTGTCGGTGGGCCGACAGGACACGCACACGACCATGTGGATGCGGGACGCGGTGCGGCGCGACGACATGCCCTCGTTCGAGGACCTGGCCAATCCGCGCGAGTACTTTCCGTACCGCTACGGGCAGGCCTATCTCGCCTACATCGGCGGCAAGTACGGCGATCAGGCGGTCACAGACCTCTTCAAACGCGGCGGGCAGGTGGGGCTCGATTCTGCCTATGTGGAGCTGTTCAGCATCTCGCCCGACTCGTTGACGACGGAGTGGGCCCAGGCCACCCGCGACGCCTATCTGCCCCTCATGGAGGGCCGCACGCCGCCCGACTCGGCCGGGCAGAAAGTGCTCGCTCCCAAGACGAACGGCGGCCGGGTCAACATCTCCCCCTCCCTCAGCCCCGATGGGCGCTACGTGGCGTTCATCTCGGAGCGGGAGCTGTTTTCCTTCAACCTGTACGTGGCGGATGCCGAGACCGGCGAGGTGATCGCGGAGCTCGACCGGGCCGGCAGCACGGGCCACTTCAACGCGCTCCGCTTCATCAGCTCGTCCGGTTCGTGGTCGCCCGACGGCCGTCGCCTCGCGTTCGTGAGCTACGAGGACGGGGACAATCAGATTACGGTCTGGAACGTCCTGGACGAGGAGATCGAGCGGAGCTTCTCGATGGAGACCGTCACTTCGATGAAGAACCCGGCGTGGTCGCCGGACGGTGAGAAGCTCGCGTTCACAGGCACCGACGGCGGCATCAGCGATCTCTATGTGCTCGACCTGGAGGCCAACTCGGTGCGCCAGCTCACGAACGACCGCTACGCGGACCTCCAGCCCACCTGGGCGCCGGACGGCGAGACGATTGCCTTTACGACCGACCGCGCGGAGACGGATTTCGAGACTCTCAACCCGTCGTCGAACATGGACCTCGGATTGGTCGACGTGTCGAGCGGCGAGGTGTCGGTTCGCGAGCCGTTCGGCGACGCGCTGCACCACAACCCGCAGTTCTCGCCGGACGGGCAGAGCCTCTACTTCATCAGCGACCAGGACGGGTTCAAGGACATCTATCGGCTGGAGCTGTCCAGCGGCGCGCGCTTCCGCGTGACGCATCTGAAGACGGGGGTTAGCGGCATCACGGCCCTTTCCCCGGCGTTCTCCGTGGCCCGACAGAGCGGCGACCTGATGCTGTCCGTGTACGCGGACGGGAACTACACCGGCTTCCGTCGCCCGGCGGACGAGGTGGAGGACACGCCCCTTGATGCGGCGACGGCGCAGGCCACACCGACCCCGCCGTCCCCGCCCACGGAATCGGACACGATCGAGACCGCCGACGAGGTAGCCGCGGCTCCGCTCGATACGCTCGGCGTCGCCGGCGCGTTGCCGCCGTACTCGCCGCAGGACAAGGGGCTCGTGGCAGCGAATCTCCGCGATCCACAGACCGGCCTGCCCCCGGCCTCAACGGACTACGAGGTCAACGATTACGAATCCACGCTCTCGCTGGAGGCCATCGCACCGCCCAGCGTGGGGGCGTCTATCGGCGGCCCATTTGGCGGGGGCTTGGCCGGCGGCATCGGGTTCCGGTTCGGCGACATGCTGGGGCACCGGAGCCTCACCGTGGCGGTGCAGGCACAGGGCACCTTCCGCGACATTGGCGGCGGGGTGTCGTACGTAAACCGACGCGGCCAGCTCAACTGGGGCGGCTCTCTGTCCCACACGCCACTCATCTTTCGGGCAAACACGTTTCGTGTAGGACCGAGGCAGGCGGTCAGCGTCGTCCGGCGTGCCTTCATTACCTCTGCGAGCGGAACCGCATCGTATCCCCTGGACCCGAATCGTCGCTTTGAGTTCAACCTCGGCGGAACGCGCTACGGATTTGGGGTCAACGTCCGCGAGATCGGATTCCAGGGGGACCTCTCGATCGGGGATCTTAACCAGGTGATTATCGACAACAATCCCGACATCGACGAGCCCGTCTTTTCCGAAGAACGATCTCCGAAATACCTCGCCACGGCCAGTGCCGCCTACGTGCGCGACTTTACGACGAACGGGCTCACGGGCCCCCTCCAAGGGGGGCGGTGGCGCCTGGGAGTGACCCCAACGGTCGGCACGCAAAATTTCGTCACGGCCCGTGCCGACGTGCGCCGATACGTCTACGCAGAGCCGGTCACGTTCGCCCTCCAGGCGCTGCACGTGGGCAACTACGGCGCCTCGTTCGACAACGAGTTTGGCGTCGGGAACGAGTACATCGGCTACCCCTACGGACAGGGCTTCGTGCGCGGCTACAGCGTGCAAAGCATCGCGAATGGCGTCCGGGAAAACGGGGGCTGTACGCCGGTCGAGGGCGATCCGACCCGTTCGCGGTGCGCAGAAATCGACCGCCTCTTCGGGACGCGATCGCTGACGGCCCGCGCTGAGATTCGCGTGCCCCTCCTCGGGCCGGAGCGCCTCAGCCTGATTCCGTTCCAGTACGTGCCCACCACCCTAGCTCCGTTCGTTGATGCGGGCGTGACGTGGACCGGCGACGAGGGACCGAATTTCGCCTTCGAGACGAACAGTGCCGACACGACGATTCCCGTGGTGAGCACGGGGGTGGCCGCCCGCTTCAACATCCTGGGCAACTTCCTGCTGGAGGCCTACTACGCACGGCCCTTCCAGCGGCAGGACACGACTTGGGAGCTGGGCTTCCGCATTTCGCCGGGCTTTTAGCGTTGGCACGTTGGAACGTTCAACGTTAAACGTTCCAACGTTCAACCCCTCATTCCGGCAGTCCCGGCTCCACCATCACCACGTCCTCGCGGTCGACCCGCACCACGCCGGGGTCCGCCCCTTTTGGACTGGTCACGTACTTGCGCTCGGTGACCATGACCGGGGCCACGTCGCTGCCCTTCGCCTTGCTGAAGTGAGCAGCGATGGCCGCAGCGGTGTAGATGCGATGCTTTCCCGGCTCGGCGTCGCGGTTGGGGAGGTGGAGCACGGTGTGCGCCCCCGGCACGCCCCGCGCGTGCAGCCAGAGGTCGTATTTCTGGCTGGCGTGGAAGGTAAGCTCGTGGTTCTGGCGGGCATTCTTGCCCACCCACACCTCGAAGCCACCCCCAAGGTCGAATCGCCGGTACGGGAACGAATCCACGTCCGCATCCTCCCGCTCCACGAACGGGGCAAACTCGTCCTCCCGCTCGCTCCGGAAGTGCTTGATGCCGTCGAGCGTGTCGATCTCGCGGAGCTCCTTGAGCAGCGCCTCGGCCCGGTCGGCCCGCTCGATCGTCGCATCGAGCCGGGCTTCGGCCTCCTCCCGTGAGCGACGCGTGCTGCGGGCGCGCTCGTAGTAGTGCTCGGCGTTTTCGACGGGCGACTTTGCGGGGTCAACCGCAATGGTAACGGGCTCGCCCTCTTCGAACAGATCGGGGAGTTCCACCTCCTCCGCGCCCTCCGGCACCTGATCCTGCTGGGCCATGAGCAGGTG
>CAZRPQ010000271.1:0-4117 GCA_964601725.1 uncultured Salinivenus sp.
AGGGGCCGGCGCAGCGCATCTCCATCTTCCTCTCCCCGCTCGACGTGCACGTGAACCGCGTGCCGGCGCGGGGGGTCATCGAGTACGCCCAGTATCGCCCCGGCGACTACCTTGTGGCGTGGCACCCCAAGGCCAGCGAGAAAAACGAGCGGTCGGAGTTTGGCCTGCGGCACCCCAGCGGGGCCAAGATCATGTTCAAACAAATCGCAGGGGCCGTCGCGCGCCGGATCGAGTACCACATCGGAGAGGGCGATACCGTTGCCGCGGGCCAGCGCTTCGGCATCGTCAAGTTTGGCTCCCGGATGGACGTCTTCGTCCCTCCGTCGGTGGATCTCGACGTGGAGGAAGGCCAAACTGTACGGGCGGGCACGACGGTTCTAGGGCGGATTTCCAACGCCGGCGACCCACCGGCCGCTGAGCCTCAAGCATCCGGTGCTGTGTCCGACCCTGCGGCGCCTTCGCCCCATCGCTCGTCTGCTTCTTGATCGTTATCCGATTGCGTCCAATGATTGACCTCTTCGGGTCCGATCGTGGGAGCAGTTCTGGGCTGGCGGAGGACCGATCCTCCTCGTCAGCGCGGGTCCGGCGTCGCCTCAGTGCCTATCGCACGGCGCGACGCGAGGAGCGGAGCGAACGACCCCCGCCCCAGGTGGCCGTCCCGTCCTTCTTTACGCTGATGAACATGTTGTGCGGGTTTCTTGCCCTCACGCAGGTGCTCGGATCGGCCTTCGGAATGGCCTGCTGGCTCATCGTGCTGGCCGGCTTCTTCGACCTGCTCGACGGTGTGATGGCCCGGCTTACGGATACCGACAGTCCCTTTGGGGTCCAGCTCGACTCCCTCAGTGACGTCGTGTCGTTTGGGATCGCGCCGTCCTTTCTCGTCTACGGATATGTGCTGGACGCTTTCAACCCGCTCGGCATGATCGTCGCGGCCCTCCCGGCCCTCTGTGGGGCCGTGCGGCTGGCCCGCTACAACGTGACCGCCGACGAAGCCGACAAAGAGAGCTTCGAAGGGCTCCCCATTCCAGGGCAGGCCCTTGCCCTCGTCACGCTCATCCTCGCCGCCGAAAGTTCGATCTGGGGAGGCATCCTTGCTCTCGACAGTCTTCGGGTCATCCTCCCCGTCGTCATCGTGCTGTCGGGGCTCATGGTGTCGAGCGTTCGGTTCGACACCATCCCGATGCCCACCCTCCAGTACATGCGGGCACACCCGAAGAAGACTGCCGCCTACGTCCTAGCGGGCGTGCTCATCGTGGGGCTTCAGGAGGAGGGGCTCCTGCTGGTGCTGGCGGTCTATCTGCTCCACGGGATCGGGCGGGCCGTCTACCAACTCATCAAGGCGCTCACGACCCCGGCTCCGGAGGAGAACGTGGAGTCCTCCTGACCGCCGCGCCGAGCTTGTCATCGTCCCCCTTCGGTTTATACCATTCTACGTCGCTCATGTACAAAGCCACGATCTCGATCACTTTGCGTCCCTCCATCCTTGATCCCGAGGGCAAAACGGTTCAGCACGCGCTGACGAATCTTGGGTACGACGAGGTGGACCAGGTCCGCATGGGCAAACAGGCCGAAGTGTGGATCGACACCGAGGACGAGGAGGAGGCGCGCCGGGTGGCCACGGAGGCCTGCGAAAAACTCCTCGCCAATCCCGTCACCGAAAATTTTGACATCCAGCTCGAAGCGGCCGCCCCCGAGGCCGTCGAGAACGGAACGGCCTGATCCCGGCCCGCCTCTGTTCCACTTCCCTTCCCTTGGAGAAGATCTGCTCTCACTTGAACCGATCCGTCGAAGAGTCCGCGCATCCACAATGACCGAGATTCCTTCATCCAGCATGCTTGGTGCCCCCGCCGAACCGGACGTGAAACCGGTGCCCCCAGAAGTTGAAGAACTCGAAGAGGAAGACGAGGGCGGAGGCACCGACGACCCCTGGTTCGTGATTCTATTCAACGACGAGGTGCACACCTTTGAAGAGGTCATCGGGCAACTGATTAAGGCCACAGGCTGCAGTCGCAGCGAAGCCGAAGACATGGCCTGGACGGTGCACAACGAGGGCAAAGCCAATGTCTACGAAGGCACCTTCGAAGAATGCTTTGAGGTGCAAAGCGTGCTGAAGGAAATCCAGCTCGTCACGGAAATTCAGGGATAGTTTGTTGCGTTGTCGGAGCTGTACGGGCACTTCGTACAATCCGTCGACCGACAATCCGTCGACCGCCTGGGCGCTTGTCGTTCTCCAGCCCGTTCCACGTAAAACCCTGGAACGTTCGCACGTTACGCACCGGACGGTTCTACGCGGCAGTCTGGCGCCATCCCCCAAAATCGATGCTCCTTTGGGGACGTCAGGAGACCGGGGTCTGCCACACGTGGAGGAGGGTGGCGGGGGCCGGATGAGCGAAGCGTGTCGTCCCGTTTAGGGATTGGACCCGTACAGAATCCGGGCCGGGCACCACCACCGAACGCTCGTCGAGCCAGCCCCAGACCGCCCCGTCGACAGGTCCGAGGCGTCGTGTTTGGCCCTTCACGCGCACCGCAGCGTAGGTCCCCTTGCCGGTGCGGAGGGTGAAGGCGATGCGGTCTCCCGAGGGGGACCAGCGCGGATGGACCTGGTCCGCCGTGGTTTGCTCGGGGGAGATGAGGAAGGTGGGGCGGTTGCCGTCGTACACCACGAGCTGGCGATGCCCTACGTCCTGCTCCTCCACGTCGACGGCCAGTTCGGACCCGTCGGGCGCCCATCGGAAGTGGCGGGCCTGGCGCTTGTCTTCGAAGAGGGTCTCGTCATTCTCGCCCTGGGGGCCGCTCAGGACGAGCGACGAGTCGGGCACGTAGTCCTCGGCCTCCCGGTCGTATCGGAGCTCCCGGTGAATGTACGCCATCTGTTGCCCGTCTGGCGCGTAGTGGATGAGACGCATCCGACGGGCGTCGAGCGAGGCCTGGGTGGCACAGTCCTCCGTGGCCACCACGTACAGCTTGTCGTCGGTGCGGGTGGCGAGGGAGCCCTCGGAGAGCCAATGCAGCACTTCGCGGGCGGCGCTGCAGCCGACGTCGCGGGTCGTCCCCCCGGGCATCGCCACTCGAATGCTGCCCGGCCCGCGCGTTCCGTTCTCGGCAGGGCGATAGTAGCCGAAGGCGAGCCGGTCTTGATCGGGGTGCCAGGCCAGGGAGTAGGTGACAGGTCCTGGGGTGGCGTGTACTCGTTGTAGATCCTGGGCCGTGAGGTCGAGCAGGGCGAGATGGGCCGAGTCGGCCGTGGCATAGCTGAGAGCGAGGTAGCGTCCGGAGGGGGAGAGCGCCCGGGCCGCCTTTGCCTCTGCATTCGGGACCAGGGTTCGGGAAGCATTGGCCTGCGTGTCGTGGAGCGCGAGTCCGGCGTCGGGCGTCGTGTACAGCAGAGACAGGGACGGGCCGGTTTCAGAAGGGGAGTCCTGCGTCGTCGGGGTCGTGGGCTCGGAGGAGGAGCACGCGGTTCCCAGGGCCGCGAGGAAAGCGGCGGCCACGAGCAGGGACACAGGTTGAAGGAACGAGGTACGGGTCATCGTGAGGCAAATGCTGTGAAACGGAAGCACGCACCAGAAGAAACGTAGGGATCTGTTTTGTGAAGGTCAGGCCAAGCCTCCGGACTCTCCGACAATCGGAGATCTGCTGGATTTCTCCGTCGTAGCGGAGAACAAGGGAGTCAAGGCTGCATAAAAGAGTGACGTCACTACAAATCCGGGTCCTTTTCCCTTTCTGGGAGGGGGAGTCGGAGGAACGCTGAAAGCGAATACTAGAAGATCCAAACCGAATTATGGAGACAGGAACCGTCAAGTGGTTTAGTCCGGCCGAAGGATATGGATTCGTTGAGCCTGACAATGGGGAAGACGACGTCTTCCTCCATCACAGTGAGGTGCCCGACGAAGACCTGGAAGAAGGTGATCGCCTCGAGTTTGAAATCGAGGAGACCGAGAAAGGACTGAACGCTACCAACATTCAGACCATCACCGAACCCGAGTGGTAAGCTCGGTCCGTTTCAACGAATGCCCCTGGGTGTTTCCGCCCAGGGGCATTTTTATTTGGGGCGTGATGGGCTGAGAAGCTGTTTGGTGGATTGATGTTCAGCCGAGACACAGTGGTCGAAGCTGCA
>CAZRPQ010000272.1:0-4113 GCA_964601725.1 uncultured Salinivenus sp.
CGAGCAACGGGTTTCCGATTCAAAGCTGTCTGGTGTCAAGTGCGTAAGTCCTACAGCCATTCTCGGACGTGCCCGACTCCATCATCCTGGCAAATAGATTCCGCTTCGCCGAGGAGGAGAGGCATCTGACCTGGAAAGGAAGCGTTGTTCTCTGATCGGTGTCCATTTTGATGGCCCCAAAATGGACGAAAAGGGCTCGGCCGGGCAGAAACCGATTTCATAGAACCAGACTCGCCCGAAAACCCTCAGGCTGTTCCACGGTCGCTAAATACGTACCGTCCCGGCGGGACGCCTCGACTACTCACCATTAGATCCTGGAATAAAGTTTAGGAATTTCTGCACGGATCGGTAGTGTTCTGCTGGTCCTGAGGCCTATCCGCCCTGGCTTCGTTCTCCGCCTCAGACATTACGTCAATGACAGAGGAGTGACGAACCGGCCTCCTCCTCGTCGTATTGGCTTTACCTCTACAAAACCGTCAATTTTTCCCGCAGAGAAGCGCTCTTCGCTCCTCCGCCTCCATCTGTTGCGCCCCCCAGTTGCTGCTTCCTCGGCCCCGCAGGCCTGCCTCAGTAGAGACATTCTTCCGATGCCTACCGACCCGCCGTTCTTCGGATACCTCCTGGCCTTCGGAACCTCGGCCCTCGGGTGCCTGCTTGGCGCCTGGCGGGCCGGCCGGATCAAAGACGCCGGCGTGCGCCGCGGGCTGGTCGGCCTGCTCGGGGCGAGTGGGCTCTGGGCGCTTCTCCACGTCGGGGCGCTTCTGTCCCCGGGCCTCGGGCTCAAAATCCTCTTCTATGAGGCGGGCCTCATCGTCGGTTTCGGGGCCGTCTGGGCCTGGCTCTGGGTTTGCTCCGCCTACAGCGGCCGCTCGCTGCACGAGAAGAAGCCGGCCCGCTGGGCAGCGCTTATCCTGTTTGCCGTGGTGGCGCTGGCGAAGCTGACCAACCCGTGGCACGGCCTCTACTTCTCGGCCGGGCAGGCCGGGGCCCCGTTTCCTCACCTGACGGTCGATCACCACGCCCTGTACTGGGTTACCGCCTCGCTGTCTCACGCGCTGGCGGCGGTCGGTTTTTTCATGCTAACCCGGCCGCTGCGGCGGGTCCAGGTCGGAAGCGGGAGGCTAGCGGGCCTGTTCGGGCTGGCAGCCCTGCCGCTCGGGGCCAACGCCCTCGGCTACGCCACCCCCTACCTGCTGGCCCTGAGCCACGAGCCGATCGGGGTGGCGGCGTTTGCGGTCGGCGTGCTGTTTGCCTATCGAGGCCGATTTGAGGAAGCCCGACGGGTGGGCCCCCGGGAGGAGCCGGCTCTAGTCCTGTCCGGGGAGGGCCGGCTGCGGAACTACAACGAGGCGGCCACCAGGCTTTTTCCGGTCCTGGAGGAGAACGGTGCCGTCGGGTCGGGCCTGGCGGACCTACGTTCCGAGGAGGGAGGAGCCGGGAAGGTCGGAGCCGAGGTGGCCGAGACGCTGTTGGAGGGGGAACTCAGGGAGGAAACCGAGGCTGAGAAGAGAACCGGAGCCGGGACGGAAGCGGAGGCGCTTCGGGTTGGGAAAGGGGGGGAGACCCGTTACTACCGGCCGACCGGGAGCCCCCTTGGGCCGGGAGACGGGCGACTTCTGGCATTTGAGGACGTAACCGAGGAGAAGCTCCGGCGACGGGCCTCCAGGGAGAGGCGCCGGCGGCAGGCCCGTGAGGAGGAGCGGCGTTTTTTCAGGGAGGTGGTCGAGCAGGCGAACGAGGCGGTCGTCGTTACCGGACCGGCGTCCTCCGGGGAACCGGGGCTTCTCGAAGAGCCGGGGCCTCAGATTCAGTACGTCAACGCCGCCTTCGAGCAGATGACCGGCTACTCCGGGGCGGAGATTGTCGGGAAGACTCCCCGCGTCCTGCACGGGCCGGAGACCGAACAGGGCGTGCTCGACGCGATGGAGCAGGCCCTGGAGGCCGGGGAAGAGTGGGAAGGGGAGACGATCAACTACCGCAAAGACGGGGCGCCCTACCGGGTCCGGTGGAGCGTGGCTCCGGTCCGAAATGAGGAAGGATCCGTTGAGCACTGGGTGTCCGTCCAGCAGGACGTGACGGAGGAGCGAAAGCGAAAGGAAACGCTGCGGAGGCAGAAGAGCCTCCTGGAGCAGACCCAGCGGCTGGTCGGGGCGTGGGAGGCGGACCTCCGCTCCGGGGAGGTGTCCTGGTCGGAGAAGGTGTACGAGATCCACGAAATGGAGCCCTCCGCGGAGGTGAGCCTGGAGGAGGGCCTTGGGTTTTATACTCCAGAGTCGCAGGAGAAGATAGTAGAAGCAACCGAGACGCTGACCGAGGAGGGAAAGCCCTACGACCAGGAGCTACAGATCGACACCGCGGAGGGGAACCGGCGGTGGGTCCGTTCCGTCGGCGGCCCGACCGAGAGGAAGGGCGGAGAGGTTACGAAGATCGCGGGGGCGTTTCAGGACATCACCGCGCGGAAAGAGGAGGAGCGCCGACGGAAACAGGTCATCGAGCGGGTTACCGACGCGATTGTGGAGGTCGATTCAGAGTGGCGGTTTACCCTCGCCAACGAACAGGCGGAAGAGCTCTACGGGAGGGCCGAGGAGGAACTGCTCGGCAGGAGCGTCTGGGAGGTGCTCGGAGAGCTTCAAGGCACCCGGTTCGAGGACGTATACCGAGGCGTGATGGAGACCCGTGAGCCAGCCCGAATCGAAGGGTACTACCCAGGCCTCGGCGGGTGGTTCGACGTGCAGGTGTACCCGAACGAGGATGGGGGGCTGGCCGCCTATTTCGAGGAGATCACCGAGCGGAAAGAGCGGGAGGAGGTCCTGCGGCGCCAGGAGGATCAGCTCCGTTCGATTACCGAGAACGTCTCGGAGGGGATCTACCGGTCGACCCCGGAGAAGGGGATCGTCTACGCCAATCAGGCCCTCGCTGAGATGTTCGGATGCGAAAGGCCCGACGAGCTCTTTGAGGTCGACCCGGCGACCCTCTACGCCCGTCCCGGCGGGCGGAAGCGGGTGATTGAGAAGTCAAACCGCCAGGGGGGGATCAGGAACCTGGAGGTCCAGTTCCGGCGAAAGGACGGGACGACGTTTGCCGGGCTGATCAGCGGCACGGCCATTCGCGGGGAGAGCGGCGAGGTCCAGTACTACGACGGGGCCATCGCCGACATCACCGAGCGGAAGCGGCGCAAGGAGACGCTGGAGCGGCAGAACGACCTGTTCGAGCGGGCTCAGGAGATTGCCGACGTGGGCGCCTGGGAGTACGACGTGCAGGCTGGAGAAGGCACGATGACCAGCCAGGCGTCCCGGATTTACGGCCTTGCTCCCGAGAAAGAAAAGACGCTAGAGCGAACCTTTGAGCTGTACCATCCCGAGGACCGCCCGACGATCCGTGAGGCGTTCCAAGAGGCCGTTCGTGAAGGGGAGCCCTACGACCTCGAACTGCGCATTCGCGCCGAGACAGGGGAGGAAAAGTGGGTGCGAGCCCGCGGGGAGCCGCAGCGGGAGGCCGGGGATCCGGAAGGAGAGGTCAGCCGAGTCCGCGGCACGATCCAGAACATCACCGAGCGGAGAGAGCGGCAGCGCATCCTCCAAGAGCGGCGAGAGAAGGTTGAGGCGCTCTACGGGGCGACCGAGACGCTGCTCCGGGCCGAAAGCCGAGAGGCGGTCTCGGCCCGCATCCACGAGGTGGTGGGGGAGGTCTTCGACTATCCGTTCCACCACACCGGATTCGTCGAGGACGGGCTTATCGTGCCGGGGCGGACCGACGCCACGGAAGATCTGCGCCTGCCCGAGCCCGAGCCACGTCCTGTAGATGGAGACATTGTGGCGGCCCGAGCCCTCCGGACCGGTGCGGCGGTCGTCGCCCAGCGCACCGAGGCCCTCGAGAATCCGATCGACTACGGCGACCTGCGTGCCGCGGCGGGCGTGCCGATCGGAGAACGGGGCGCCATCATCGTCGGGAAGGCCGAGGAGGGCGGGTTCGACCCAACGGACCTGCGCCTCCTGGAGGTGCTGGGCAGCTACGCCGCGCTGGTGCTCGGCCGCCTGGATCGGGAGGAGGAGCTTCTCGAGGCGAAGGTGGAGTCCGAAGAGGCCCGAAGAGAGGCGGAGAAGGCCCAGCGGA
>CAZRPQ010000273.1:0-4094 GCA_964601725.1 uncultured Salinivenus sp.
GCCTTGCGCTGGGCCTTCTGTTCGGTGACGTCACGCCCAATCCCGCACACCACCGGGCCTCGGCCGGGATCGTGGAAGACATCGCCCGTAAACTCGTGGGGCACTCTCCGTCCGTCTCTGGTCACCACAGGCGCCTCGATCCGAACAGGCTTCTCTGCCGTGGCGGCCTCGATGACGTCGCGGACGCGAGCCGCATCGTCGTCCCCGAAGAGGTCGACGGCCGCCATGGTCTCCAGCTCCGCATCCGTGTAGCCAGTGACCTCGTTGACACGGCGGTTCCAGAGAAGAAGGTCGCCACGCTCGTCGAGCAGATAGAACACGTCGTCGATCGTGTCGAGGATCCGGTCCAGGAGCGCCTTCTGGTCGGCCAACTCCTGCCGGTGCTCCTCGCGCTGGGTCACGTCGCGGATCACCGAGAAGAGAAGCGTCCCGTCCCGCTCCAGGTCGGGGATCGGTGCCGAGAGGACCCGCACCGTTCGGACCTCTCCGGAGGCGAGCTCGTGCTCGAACAGGAACTCATCGCCGTCCTCCGCCGCTTCGCGTCGCTCCTGGGCCACCTCGCCCGCCGGAAGTTGGTTAATGTCCTGAATCGACATGGACGTTAATACGTCCTGGTCGTAGCCGTAGAACTCAACGGCCGCCGTGTTGGCCCTCTCGATCGCGCCCGTGTCCTCGTCGACCAGCAGCATCGGGGCGTTGTGGTGTTCGAACATCATGCGGAACCGGCGCTCCCGGCGGGTCCGGTGGTCCTGCATGGTCTTCCAGTCGGAGATGTCCCGGAAGACCTCGTACACCATGCGGCCGTTGGGAAGGTCTACGGTGGTGGCATTGAGCTCGACGGGGACGGCGGTGCCGTCGTCGGTGACGATCTCGATCTGCGTCCCGTCGGGGAGGGCCCGCATCAGGCCGTCCTCGTCGAGGCCCTGCCGGAAGAGAGACGCGTACGCCTCGGCCCGGTCTGGAGGATGGAGCTCGGTCTGGTGGGCCCCTACAATGTCCTCGCGGGGGCGCCCGAGCAGGTCCGCGGCCGCCGCGTTGGTCTCAACAATCTTGCCCGTCTCCGGGTCGGCGAGGAACACAGGATCGGGGGTTGCCTGAAGGAGGGTCTGATACCGCTCTCGGCTGGCCGCAAGGGCGCGCTTGCGCTCCTGCTGCTCCGTCACGTCGGTGGCGATGCCCAGGACGCGGGTGACCTCTCCTGCCTCGTAGACCGGGGTCACTCGGGCTTTCATCCGGGCAATCCCCTCTTCGGGATGAAACATCCAAAACTCGCCGTTCCAGGGCATGCCGCTGTCGATCACCTCCTCCAGGGCCGCTTCTACACGGGAGAGATCGTTGGGGTGAACGAGGTCGGCAAAGGTCTCGAAGGTCTGCGGGTTGTGCCCGAACAGGTTCTGGAGGGTCTCGTCCCACTGCATCTCTCCGGTCTGCAGGTCCCATTCGAGGAGTCCAGTGTCGGTTTCCGCCAGCACCAGGTCGAGCTTCTGCTGGCGGTCTTTGAGCATCTCCGTCTGCCGACGCCGCTCAGTGATGTCCTGCCGGATGCCAATGTAGTGTCGAAGCGCGTCCTCCTCGTCGCGAACCGGCGTAAGGGAGAGCCGGCTCCAGTACGCTGTGCCGTCGCTCCGGTAGTTCTTGATCTCTACGGTGGCCGGGTCCTCGGCGTCGATGGCCGAGCGGAGGGTCTGGGCGGTGTCCGGGTCGGTGTCCGGGCCCTGGAGGAGCCAGCTGCTCCGGCCCAGCACCTCGTCCCGGTCGTAGCCGGTCTGCTCCTCGAAGCCTTCGTTCACGTACACCAGTGGACGATCGGGCTGGGCGGGGTCGGTAATCTGAATGCCCACGCCGGCCTCGTCCATCGCCCGCTCCTTTAGCCGAAGCTCCTGGGCCCGCTCCTTCCGCTCGGTAATGTCCTCCCCGGTGGCGAGCAGGCGCGCGACCTCTTCCCCCTCGAAGATGGGAATCACCAGGGTCTCGAGCCAGCGCGTGCGCCCGTCCCCGTCCTCAATTCGGAACTCCCCGCTCCAGGAGGACGCGTCGTCGATGACGGACTCGAGGCGGTCCCGCACCCGTGGGCGGTCGTCCGGGTGGACCAGGGCAAAGAAGTCATCGGGACTCGTCGGCGCGTGCCCAAAGATATCACGGAGCATGCCGTCCCACTGGACCTGGTCGGTCCGGAGGTCCCACTCGGCGATCCCGGTCTCGCTTGCGGTGAGGAGCAGTTGGCGCTTCCGACCCTGTTCCTGACGGTCGGTCATGTCCCGCACGGTGCACACGAGCCGCCCCGCCTCCGTAATGGTGAGGGACAACTCGGCCGGGAAGGTGCTACCGTCCGGACGTTGCCCCGTCACGGGGCCCTGCCAGTGTCCCTGGTTCTCGAGAATCGGGAATACCGTGTCCTCGAGGCGCTCGATCTCGTCCCCTCCATAGAGCATCCGCCAGGTGTTGCCCAGGAGCTGCTCCTTGTCGTCGAAGCCGTACATGTCGGCGTGGGTCTGGTCCACGTACACGTACTCGTCGCCGGCCAGCACGGCCATGCCCTCGGCGGAGTCCTCGACGGCCTGGTGGAGCACCTCCAGCTCGCGCCGCTGGTCCTCCCGGACGGTCACGTCGCGGCCCGAGGCGATGAGGGCCGTGACTGCTCCCGCCTCGTTCGTGACGGGACGGATACTGCCGCGCACGATCAACGTCTGGCCCTCACCGGTGACGTGCTCGGACTGGTACGTCACGTATTCCCCCTCGGCGGCCCGCTCGATCCATTCCTGGAGGTCCGCCTGAAGGGCGGAATCGTGGTTCCACCACGGGGTCTCCCAGAACGGCCGGCCCACCACGTCGGCCTGCTCGCCGTCGATGTAGGAGAGGGCCGTCTGGTTCACCTTGCGCAGCGTCCCGTCCGGGTCGAGGAGGCCGGTGAGCAGGTTCGGGTCCTGAAGGATCGCCTCAAACTGCCGCTCACTGCGGCGCAGTTCCTGCCTCCGTTGTTGCCGCTCAGTCACGTCCTGATAAACGCCAATCAGCCGCTCCGCCTCCCCCGCCTCATTCCGCTGGATGAGGGCCCGGGCCTGTACGTGCCGGTCGCCCCCGTCGGGACGGCGGATGCGGTAGCGTACCTGGCAGGTCTCTTTCTCAGGGGTGCCCAGGGCCTGAGCCATCACGTCCTGGAGGTGCCCCCGGTCGTCTGGGTGGACGTGCCCGATGAGTTCTCCCGTCGTACTGGGGGCCGCGTCGAGGCCGAAGAGCTGTTGAATGCGCTCGTCCCACACGCGCCGGTCCTCCGGAATGGACCACTCGAACACGCCCGCGTCGGCGGCGTCGAGGGCCACCTGGAGACGGGCCTTTTCTTCGGCGAGGGCCGCGCTCTTTTCCTGCATGGAGGCCTCCGCCTGCCGGCGGCGGTGAACGCTCCGGGTAATGCCGGCCAGCTTGACGGGGGCGTCCAGCGTCGCCTCGCCCGACGAAAAATCGCCCGACGAAGAAAACGAGGGGCGACCCACGACGCGCACGGAGGTTTCGACCCACCGGACGGTTCCGTCGGGCTGGAGAAGCCGGTACTCGCCGCGCCAGCCTCCGCGGTCGAGAAGAGCGTCGGTGCTCGGAAGGGCATCCTGATCCTGCGGATGGGCCGCTGACCGCCAGAGCATCGGATCCCGGATGAACGCGTCGGTCGGGCGGCCGAAAACGTCCTCTTCCGAGCTGTTGGTGTAGAGCAGCTCTCTGCGGCGAGCGTCCGCGGCGGCGGAGGCACTGGGATGGATCCGCGCCTCCCAGACCACGTCGTCGAGCGACGCGAGTAGTTCGTTGAGTTGCGTTTCGGTCGACTCCGTGTCGCCGACGCGTTCGGTCGCTTCGATCTTCCGGCGGCGGCGCTGCTCCAGCTGGTCGATCGCCATCTGCGCCAGGTCGTCCAGCGCCTCGAGGTGCTTCTCCGAGGGGGACCGGGGCTCGGTGTCGAGCACACAGACAGTGCCCAGCACATGGCCGTCCGGGGTCACCATGGGCGCCCCGGCGTAGAACCGGACGTGACGGTCCCCCGTCACGAGGGGATTGTCTTCAAACCGCTCGTCTTCGGTGGCGTCCTCCACCACGAGCCGCTGGGC
>CAZRPQ010000274.1:0-4093 GCA_964601725.1 uncultured Salinivenus sp.
TGGCAAGCGCCGACAGGTAGGTGCCTCCCCCACCCTGCTCAAGGTCGGCCGCCGAAACGGTCTCGACCTGCACCGGGGCTTCTAGCACCTTCTCCTGCCGTTTCGACCCCGTCACCACCACCTCGTCGGCGACGAGTTGGCTACTCGCCAGCTCCACGCTGAGACGAGTGGTCTCCCCGGCCCGGACCGTCACCGATCTCGTCGTGGGCTCATACCCGACGAATGAAACCCGAACCCCATACTGGCCGGGATCTATGCCTTCGATTCGAAACGTCCCGTCATTGTCGGCACTTGCGCCGCGCTGTTCCTCAACCACCACGACATTGGCACCGGGAAGGACCTCGCCCGTCTCCGCAGCGCGAATGGTGCCGGCAATAGTGCCCTCTTCCTGGGCGTTCGCTGCCCCAGCGCCCCCAAGCAGTCCCCCCACGAGTAGAAGTCCTAAGCCGATACGTAGCAAATGAGTCATGGCTGTGCCTGTATCACGTATTCTATAGAGAGAGCGTCGTGCCGTCGGTACGCCGGTCATTCCCTGCGCCCCACTGAATTTTGTTCTTCTAAAACACTTTAATAGGACCCGGGAAGAATATCAACCCGTCTCTCCGGATGGAGGGCTTCCACCGCCCGACGACTGCCCGAGAGGTTTTCTTCTCAAGGTGGAACCTACATAATTCTCGTGGGGGTTTTTCTGACCAGTTTCGCCGGGGCAAAGCTAATTAACCTCAGCGACGGGATCAACTCGTAACGCAGCGCGTCAAAGAAATGAGAGGAAATGACGCAACGCGTTACGACGAATTGCCAGGCGTCTCGCCCATGGCTCGACGGATCAAGCGCTACGACAATCGAAAGCTCTACGACACGGAGACGAGCGAGTACGTCTCGTTGGGCGACATTGCCGAGCTCGTTCGGAGCGGTACAACCGTCGAGGTCGTGGACAATGCGACGGGGCAGGACATCACGGCCCAGACCCTTACCCAGATTATTCTGGAGGAGGGGAAGGACGGGCGTGAGGTCATCTCGTCGGATCTTTTGCACACGCTGCTCCGCCGCAGTGGAGAGGTGCTCGACAGTGGACTTGGTCAGATCCGTACGACGGTCGACGATCTGATGCAAAGCTCGCTGGGCGGATTAAAACACCTCGTACAGAGCCCCCGAAAGCAGGAGCTCGACGAGCTTCGGCAGCAGCTGCGTCGCTTGGAACACCGCCTCTCGGTTTTGCTCGATGATTTTGACGAACAGCGGCCCAGGCCCGCGGACGCTCAGCAGCGCACCCGCGATGAACTCGAACAGGCCTCTTCTTCAGAGCGTGCCGACCAATCGTCGCAGGAGTAGGCCGACGCGCCGTTGTCCCTCACACGCACATTTCTTTCACAACCCACTCTACACAAACCATGACTACCGAATCCGAAGCGACTCCCGAGCACGAAGCACCCGAGTCCGAGACCCTGCAGGACGAACTCACGGAGCGGGGCCGCGACGTGTGGCTGGCGGGCCTCGGTGCCCTGGCCACCGTCGAAGAGGAAGGGACCAAGCTCTTCAATCGCCTCGTCGACCGGGGGCAGGAATTCGAGGAGGAACGTCGCACTGAACTTGAAGAGGCGACCGAAAAGGTCCGTGAGCAGAGTGATGAAGCCCTCACCCAGCTTGAAGAAGCCGGGGAGGAGACACAGTCCGCGTTCGCTGAGTCCGTAAGCTCTGCCCTCGAGCGGTTTGGCGTGCCCACGCGCGACGAGGTCGACAACCTGGCGGAGAAGGTAGATCACCTCTCCCGGCAGGTGGAACAGCTCGCAGAGAATCTGTCGGAGGACGAGGACTCCTCCTCAGACGCCGGTGAAGCGTAGTGGGTCTCTTCCCGCAATGACAATGAACGAGAGGAGCCCCCTGCATCGGGGGCTCCTTTTCGTTGAGAAAGCCCTTGCGGGCTCGACGGACCTCAGCACTGTCTTTCCGGAACCGCTTCCGGAGAGAGTCAATATTCCGAACGAGATCCTCGAATCGACCCTTGTCCCCCGATGCCCTCAGCCCCCCCTACAGGCCATAGCACGATTGGTCTCGCCTGTGCGGGCGGGGTCATCGAGGGAGCAATCTACGAAATTGGTGCCCTCTGCGCCCTCGACGAGGCCATCCAGGGAGTCACCCTGCACGAACTGGACATTTACGTGGGGGTCAGTTCTGGATCTCTCGTCGGGGGCATGCTGGCGAGCGGTGTATCGGCCCGTGCCCTGAGCCGAGCCGTCATCTCGGAGTCCCAAGACTCAAGCCTGAACCTGGAGCCGGAGGTCCTTTTTCGCCCGGCGGTTCGCGAATACGCTGGCCGATTGCAGCGCCTACCCGGGACAATGTTCTCCTCCCTCCGCCACTACCTTTTCAATCCGGGTGATCTCTCCCTTCTTGGTCTTCTCGCTACGTTTGGATCGGTCGTCCCGACCGGGCTTTTCACCAACGCGCCCCTCGAACGCTTCCTCGCCGAAGCCTTCTCCACCGGTGGCCGAACCAACGACTTCCGCCGGCTGAAGCGGGAGCTGTACGTGGTGGCCATGAACCTCGACTCCGCCGACGTGACGGTGTTCGGCGAGTCCGGCCACGACCACGTCCCCATTTCTTCGGCCATCCAGGCCTCCACAGCCCTCCCGGGACTGTACACCCCCGTCGAGATCGATGGCCAGTACTACATCGACGGGGTGGCCCGTCGCACCGTGCATGCAAGTGTTGGGCTCGACGCCGGAGCCGACCTGCTTTTCTGCATCAATCCGATCGTGCCCATCAACGTCCAGCTGGAGCAGCACGCAGACCGGCTGCTCGAACAGAGGACAAACGGTGCCGAAGCAAGTCTCGCAGATCGGGGCCTCCCGACCGTGCTTTCGCAAACGTTCCGGGCCATCGTCGACTCCCGCAAGCGGACCGGCTTCAAAAAGTACGAGCACACCCACCCCGATGCGGACCTCATCCTGATCGAGCCCGAGTGTGACGACGAGAGCCTGTTCTTCTCCAACATCTTCAGTTTCAAAAATCGTCACG
The DNA here is from genome assembly GCA_964601725.1 of uncultured Salinivenus sp. GTDB lineage: Bacteria > Bacteroidota > Rhodothermia > Rhodothermales > Salinibacteraceae > Salinibacter. Next base: position 3,019 of record CAZRPQ010000274.1, read on the forward strand.
ACGTCTGCGAGCATGCCTATCAGGCCACCCGACAACACCTGCTCAGCCGTGCGGATGAACTCCAATCGGTTGTAGAGCGTCACGGCCTGTCGCTGCGTCTAGACGTCCTCAAGGACGAGACTCGCACCCTGTACGACGCGCCGCTCCCCGAACAAACGGACGAAAAGTGGGGGCCTTCCACCTCGATGACGGATGTGCTCCACGAGACCAGCGAAACCCTGGATCGACTTGATGCCCTTCTCGATCACCTCTACGCTCGCACGACCGACGAGGCGCGGTCCTCACAGCAGTCGTGATGTATATTCCCCATGTTACCGAGCCCAGACGGCCAACCCCGTTCCGATCACGAAGAGTGGGATCGATAGCCAGAGCGGCCCCCCCTGGACCACCGCAATGACCCCTCCGAGGATGCAGGAGCCAGCAATAACGCTGCTTCGCAATCCTGCAAACGGATCGCTCGGTGGCTGATCGGTAAGCGACTCTTCGAGGTGAGCCACTCCGGAAGTCAAGAGCTGCGGAAGCTTCAACGCCACATCGACCAACTCGGGCGCGTTGCTAAGCATCTCCGAGCCCAGCGTCCAGGGATTGAACCGTTCCCGAAAGATTCGCTGCACGTGGTGCCGCGATACGGCAACGACATCGAGGTCGGGGTCGAGCGTGCGCCCTACCCCCTCGAAGGTCACGAGGGCCTTCACCATCAGTGTCATCTCCACCGGAAAGAAAATGCGGTAGCGACCGCCCAGACTTAAAGATTGGAGGATTACCTGTGCGAGGCTGATCGATCCCTGCTTGGTCCGCATCAGAAAGTGCCGGGCCATGTCCGACACGGCCCGCCGAAAGCCCTGCGGATCCCCCCCTTCCCCCACGCGGGCCATGTCGAGCAGGTAGCGCGCTGCGTTTTCCACATCCCCCCGCACCAGGGCATAGTAGTAGTACAGCATGCGTCGCTTGATGTCGGCGCGAAAGCGGCCGACCATCCCGAGATCGATGAATCCGATCTGCAGGTCCTCGGGCCGCTCGCCCGGAAGGATTTTTATATTCCCCGCGTGCAAGTCGGCGTGGAAAAAGCCGTCTT
>CAZRPQ010000275.1:0-4086 GCA_964601725.1 uncultured Salinivenus sp.
CTTCCACACCTCCACGCTTCCACACTTCCACGCCTACGAGAGCGGAAGGCGGCATTCCACCACCGTTTCCCCGTCGTCGCTGGTAAGAATCAGGGTCGCACCGATGAGACTGGCGCGGTGGCGCATCAGGTGAAGGCCCAGTCCCTCCTCGCCGGGGCTGTCCCCGTTCCAGCCGATCCCGTCGTCGCGGACGGACAGTACCAGGGACGCGTCCTCCTCGGTCCACCCAATCGTGATCCGGTCGGGGTCGGCGTGCTCGCGGGCGTTGGCGACCGCCTCGTGGGCGATGCGGTAGAGATTGATCGCGTCGGTCTCGTCGTCCGGGCGCGTCTCGTCGGCGTCCCCCACAAACTCGCACGTGACGTCCGAGAACTCCGATTCCTCTTCGGCCAACTCGGCGAGGGCCGCGGCCAGGTGATCCCGCCGGAGGGCCTTGGGGACGAGCGCGTGGGAGAGAGACCGGATCTGGTCGGCGGCTTCCTTGATCTTTGAGGAAATGGCCCGCAGGTCTCCCACCTCCACGGCGGTTCCCTCTTCTTCGAGCCTGTGGGCGAGGGTATCCGCGCGCATCGTTACGTTGGTCAGGCCCGAGCTGATCACGTCGTGCAGGTCCCCCCCGATGCGCATGCGCTCCCGTTCGCTGATCTCGACGATCTCGCGTTCGAGGTTGCGGCGCTCGGTGATGTCGGTGCCGGTCACGATGAAGTGGCGCACCGTGCCGTCGGGCCGAGGCAGGGCCGTGATGGATCCCCGGATGAGGAAGTGCTGGTCGCCGGCGCCGGTCCACTCCATCTCCAAATCCGCCCGGTCCGTGTTGCCCTCGGCGAGGGCCTCGAGGCGGGTCGTGACGGCGTCCCGATCGTCGGGGGCCACGAGAAGATCGCGCAGGTCTTCGCCCTCGGCCTCCGGGGCGTCGTAGTCGGTGAGGCGCTCGCAGGCCGTGTTGAAGCGCACGATGGACCCGTCCTCGTCGAGCACCACGATCAGCGCCCCGGCCGTGTCGATGAGGGCCGAAATGAGATCGCGCTCCTCCCGCAGCTCCTGGGCGACGCGCTTCTGGGCCGTAATGTCGACGAAGGTCATCACGACGCCCTCCACGTCGTCCGCCACGGTCCGGTACGGCCGGAGGCGCATCAGGTACCACGTGCCATCGCTCTTCTGCACCTCGTGCCCCAGGGAGACCTGCTCGTCGAGCACGCGTCGCACGTCTTCAATCAGCCCCTCATACTCGATCTTCGGCGTAAAGTCCGTAATGGGGCGTCCGATGTCGGAGTCCCGCAGGCGAAAGATGTCGGTGATCGGCGGCGTGTAGCGGCGAATCTTCAGGTCCCGGTCCAGGAACAGGGTCGCCACCTCGGTCGCCTCCATCAGGTTCTGGAGGTCACTGTTGGCGCGGTCCAGCGCCTCCACCTTGGCGTTGAGCTGCTGGTTGGTGGTCGTCAGCTCCTCGTTGACGGACTGGAGCTGCTCCTTGCTGGTCTGTAGCTCTTCGTTTTTGGCCTGGAGCTCTTCGTTCATCGACATGAGCTCCTCGTTGGCCGTCTCCATCTCTTCGGTGACCGTCTCGTACTCCTCCACCTTGATCTGGAGCTGCTGCTTCACGTCCTGAAGCTCCTCCTCAAGGCCCCGCTCCCGCTCTGTGGGCTCGCCCGACCCGCGGAGCGGCACGTCCTCGACGTCTGTGGCATCCGAAGAGGGCTCCGGGACCGGCTCGAAGCGCACCTGTGCGAGGGACCGGTCCAGGTCCGGATCGTCGATGGGATGGACCTGCACGCGCACAGGTCCCGGCGCCTCGTCCGCCTGGAGGGAAAGAGAGACGGTCCGCTCCGACGCCGCCCCCTTCTGGAACGCCTGGTAGAGGGCCCCGCGCAGCTCCAGCCGGAGCGCGGGGGGCACCTTTTCCAGCAGGCTGTGGCTCGGCTCGCCGGCCTCGTGCTCCAAAAACTGCCCCGCCCGCGCTGAGAGATGCACAATGTCGTGGTTCTCGTCGACCACGAGGCTCGCCACCTGCTGCATGAGGAGACGCTGATGGATGTCCGTCACGTCCCGTGCGGGCTCCATGGGCGCCGTGGGGTCCGGGGTCGGCGTGGGCGCGGTGTCCGACGGCGGGAAGAGGGGCATGGGCCGCTCCTCGTCGGCCGGCGGAGACTTCACCTTCAGGATGCTCCGCGTCTCGTCGACCACCGAGAAGAGGGGCTGGGCCGGCCCGACGGCCTCCGACGGCCCCAGGAACAGAGCGCCATCGGCGTTCAAGGCGTAGTGAAAGAGCCGGAACACGTACTCCTGCATCGTCTGGTCGAGATAGATGAGCAGGTTCCGGCAGCACACGAGGCCCAGATTCGAGAAGGGCGGGTCCTCAATCAGATTGTGCTCGGCGAAGACCACTGTGTTGCGGAGCGACGGGGTCACGCGATACTGGCTGTCCTCCGAGACAAAAAACCGATCGAGGCGGTCCTCCGGAACATCCGCCTCGATGGTCGCCGGATAGACGCCCCGGCGGGCGATGTCGAGTCCTTCGGGATCGACGTCGGTGGCAAACACCTGGAGCTCGGGCGGAGCGTCGAGCGTGTGGGCGTGCTCGTGCAGCAGCATGGCAATCGAGTAGGCCTCTTCGCCCGTGGCACAGCCGGCCACCCACACGCGCACCTCCTCGTCGGGCTCTTTGTCCACAAACAGAGACGGAATGATCGTGTCCGCCAGTGTCTCGAAGTCGTCCGGCGTCCGGAAAAACCGCGTGACGCTGATCAGGAGCTCCTTGTACAGGGCGTGCGCCTCCCCCGGCCGGTCCCGGAGGACCTGGAGGTAGGCGTCCAGCGTCTCAGTGTCGGTCACCTGGAGCCGGCGCTCCAGCCGCCGCAGCACCGTCGACCGCTTGTAGTGGCTGAAGTCGTGCCCGGTGCGGGCCCGCAGCTCGGCAAACACCTTCTGCAGCGTCGTCTGCTCGTCGGGGGGCAGCGCCTCCTCGGACTCGGGAAGCTGGATGGCATGGACATTCCGGTGGTAGGCCACCAGCCGCTCCGCGAGCTCGTCGGCCGGGCGCACAAGGTCGATCACCCCCGCATTGAGCGCATTGCGCGGCATCTCCTTGTGCTCCGCATCGGAGGGCTTTTGCACCATGGCGATGCCCCTGTGGGCCTTGACGGAGCGGAGGCCCAGCGTGCCGTCCGCGCCGGTGCCCGACAAGACGATGCCGATGGCCTGGCTCTCGTACTCCTCGGCCAGCGAGCTCAGGAGGGCATCGATGGTGTCGGGACGGTGATCCCCCGTGCGCGTCGACAGCCGCAGCTTCGTCCCCTCAATCCACATCTCGCGCTGGGGGGGAATGACGTAGACGTGGTCGGGCTGCAGGGACTGGTCGTCCGTCGCCGTCTGGACCGACAGGTCGGTGTCGTGCCGAAGGATCTCGGTCAGGTTGCTCTCGTGATCGGGCGAGAGGTGCAGCACCACCACGAACGCCATCCCGATCTCGTCCGGGAGGTGCTCGAAAAAGCGGCGGAGCGCCTCGACTCCACCGGCCGAGGCCCCGACGCCGACGACGGGACAGTCTTGCTCCCCGTCCTGGGACGTAGGGTGGAGGGCAGGAGACTCGTCGAGCGTGGCTTCGGCGGAATCGTCGGGCGAATTGGGACTCATCTGGACAGGGCCCTCACGGAATGCGGTCCGCTGAGGCGAATCATGTTTCCATGAAGAGACTGTGGGGTTATGAGTCCCTCCTACGAAGAGCTCGGGGGAATGTTGAGCGTCGTTCGCTACTTCGGCCGGGCCCTCCGCGAATCGACAGCCCCTCGGGGGCGTTGTACTCCACGACGACTCGTTCATTCGCTACTCCGTCCCCCATGTCTCACTGCACCTACTGCGACGCCCCCACCGATGACCCCGTCACCGCCGAGGACGTGAACGGGGTCTTTTGCTGCAACGGCTGCCTGGAGGCCCACCGCGCCACCGACGAGGAGGCCCACGATGAATGCTGCCCCCACGGCGACGGGCACGACCATGGCCACGAGGTGCACGAGCAGGAGTCCGAGACGGCCTTCCTCCACGTCCGCGGCATGCACTGCACCAGCTGCGAGGATTTTATCGAGACGG
>CAZRPQ010000276.1:0-4033 GCA_964601725.1 uncultured Salinivenus sp.
CGGGGACGTGATCCTCAGCTTTCAATGGGACGACCCGTACGCTTCGGCCTCCACCAGTGGCACAGGTGCGGACACGGATCTTGACCTCTTCCTCCTTGACGAGAACGGAGACGTTGTGGCGAGCAGTGAAACAAATAACATCGGAGGAGACCCCGTCGAAATCATCACTACACCGAACAGCGGTACCTATCAGATTTACATCAAGCGGGCCAGTGGGCCCGTCCCGTCGACCGTAAAGTACGTGTACTTTGGAAACCTCACCATTCAAGAATACGCAGCCCCGAGCCCCACCAGCTACGGGCATCCCAATGCCGGGGGCGCCGTTGCCGTAGGAGCTGCCTATTATCAGAACACGCCAGAATTTGGGACGAGCCCACCGCAGCCCGAAGGCTTTTCCTCGGTAGGAGGCGTGCCGATTTTCTTCAACGAAGACGGGTCGCGAAAATCTGAGCCTGTCGTGCGCGATAAGCCGGAGATCACAGCTCCGGACGGGGTAAACACGACGTTCTTTGGCCAAGACTTCGATGGCGACGGATTTCCGAACTTCTTCGGCACCTCCGCAGCGGCCCCCCACGCCGCGGCTCTGGCTGCCCTTCAGATCGATGACGATGCAAGCCTGAACCCGGCAGACATACTGTCGAACCAACAGTCGAGTGCGATTGACATGGGGGGCTCGGGGTTCGACAACAAGACGGGAGCAGGGCTCGTCCAGGCCCCGGAAGCGATCGGGGCCCCCTCCGGAGGGGCCGACCTCGCGGTAAGCGTTCTATCCATCTCGCCGTCGGAGCCGATCGAAGGTGACGAGATCGAGCACGTGGCGACGGTATGCAACGAAGGGGGTACTGCGGCCGGATCTTCTACCTTTGAGTTTGAGGTGGCGGGTGAGTCAAGCCCGCCGAGGTTTTCCATTCCAGCGCTAGACCCTTCCCACTGTGAGTCTGTCAAGCGCACTCGCCAGCTTTCGGAAGGGGACTATCAAAACCGGGCGGTTGCGGACGTGAACGACTCAGTCAGTGAGTCAAACGAGAGCAATAACGAAACGACGATCGCATACGAGGTAGCGCCTCCTCCTAACCAGCCACCCGAATTCACAGACGTGCCGGAGGCGTTCACCGTCGAGCCGAAGGCCCAGATCGATACGACCATCGGGGCGGAGGACCCCGACGGGGACGAGGTAACCTTCTCAGCGGTGGGTGAACTCCCGGAAGAGGCTATCCTCGATGGATCAACCGGCCAGTTCACCTGGGAGCCATCTCTGTCCCAGCGGGACTCGACGTACCAGATCGGCGTGCGCGCCTCCGACGGGCAGGCCTCGACGGACACCTCCTTTGCGGTGACGGTCGAGGTGGAGGGGGAGGCCACCGCCCAGTTCATCCACAACGCAGCGGATCCTGCTGCTGATACAGTCGATGTCTACTTCGACGAGACGCGGGTCCTGGACGACTTTGCGTTCCGCACGGCGACGGAGTTTCTAAGCGTGCCGGCCGGGGTGGAGATTGACGTCGGCGTCGCGCCGGGCGATTCGGAGGGGCCCGGCGACATTATCGCGACGCAGACCGAGGAGTTTGCGCCCGACGGCTCCGTGACGGTCGTGGCCAACGGGGTGCTCGACCCGAGTGGTTTTGCGGAGAATCCGGACGAGGAGGACATCGGCTTTGACCTGTTCGTGGAGGCGGGAGCCGAGCAGACCGCCGCCGACGGCGAGGTCGGGCTTCGCGCCGTCCACGGCGCGACCGACGCCCCGACGGTCGACATCGACGAGAACGGGACGACCTTGTTTGACGACCTGACCTACGGGGACGTGACGGCCGACTACCTGTCGGCGACGGCGGAGACAAAGCGCCTGATCGTGACGCCGGGGGAGTCGGAGGAGAGCGTCGCCTCCTTTCAGGCAGACCTGTCGGACTTGGGCGGCAGTGCGGCGACGGTGATGGCGTCGGGCTTTCTCGACCCGCCCGCCAACCAGGACGGTCCCGGCTTTGCGCTGGTGGCGGTTCTCCCGAACGGGGACGTGAGGGTCTTTGAGCAGAACCTCGCGCCGGAGTTTGTGGATGATGGTGTGCCGGGCGACCAGTCGCTTGACGTGGGCGAGACAGAGACGGTTGCCTTCTCGGCCACTGACCCGGATGGAGACCCGATCACCTACAGCGTCAACGCGCCGCTGGCCGGCACTGCCGACATCGACAGCGAGACCGGCGAGCTGACCCTCGAACCCGACTCCGCCGACGCGGAGGGCGGGGACGAGACCGGCAACACCTACGCGGTCGAGGTGACGGCTACCGACGATGATGACGGTGAGACCCAGGCCACGATCGACGTGACCGTCGGCCTCCAGGACGGAGACGCCAACAGCAGCGGGTCGGTGAACACCGCCGACGCGAGCACGGCGCTCGACGCCTTCCTGGAGAACGTCTCGCTGACGGCGGTCCAGACCAGCGCGGCCGACCAGAACGACGACGACAGCGTGACGCCGTTCGACGCCGCGCAGATTCTGCAGCTGGCCCTTGGAAACTCCAGTGCTCAGATCGCAAGCGCGAAGACGGGCGGCGGGTCCGCCGGCACCGTCGTGATCGGGGACGCCGACCGTTCGGGCGGGGCCTTGACCCTCCCGGTTGAGCTAACCGGCGAGACGGAGAACGTCCGCTCGGTGGCCGTGGAGATCGACCTTGAGGGCACGAGCCAGAAGGTAGACGACGTGGCCACGAGCCTCCCGAGCGGATGGATTGCCGACCACAAGTCCTTCTCCGATGGGACGCTCAAGATCGGCATGGCCGGCTCCTCGGCCCTCTCTGCCGGAGAGATCGCGACGATCCAGCTGCAGGGCACCGACCTTGCAGAGGAGGAGACGGGCGGCACGTTCCGCCTCAACGGCAGTGACGCTCAGGACCTCGAGGTGCAGGTCTCGCCGGAGAGCTTCGCGCTGAACGGGAACTACCCGAATCCCTTCAGCGCCTCGACCACCATCAGCTACGACCTGAAGGAGGCGGCAGATGTCTCCATCGAGGTGTACGACGTCCTCGGCCGGAAAGTCGGCACGCTGGTCGACAAAAAGCAGTCGGCCGGCAGCTACGAGGTGTCCCTCGACAAGGGCTCGGGCCTTGGCGCCCAGATGAGTTCGGGCGTGTACGTCTACCGCATCACGGCCGGCGACTTCACGGCCACTGAGAAGATGACGGTGGTGAAATAGACACGCGAATGGACCGACGGGCTGGGGCACGGCCCGGGTTTGCTCGACGGCTCCAGTTGACTTCTCCCCCGGTTGAAACGCAGGGGATTCTTCCTCACGGAAAAGACTTTCTGTTTCACAGGACCAGCTTCGATCATTCACGTGGCTCAAAGCCAGAGGCAGACCGAAGTCTTACGTGTCCTCCACAGATATTGGCCCCGAATGAGGCTCCCGTCAGCCCGACGGTACAGATGTTCAAAGGCAAAGAACCCGTTGAGCCGATCGGCAGACAACAAGCGGCTAGCCCCCCCCCGCTAGCTGCCGAGTCACCTTCAACTCACGATCGTCACCTCACGATCGTCACCTGTTGGGTCCGGGTCTGGCCCCCTGCTTGAAGCCGAAGGAAGTACGTCCCGCTCGCCAGGTTGCTCACGTCGACTCGATGCTTGTGCCGCCCCTTCTGCGTCCCATTGGCCACGGTTCGCACCTGTTGCCCCATTGCGTCGTAGAGCCGCACGCTGACCTCTCGCGCCTCCGGCACCGCGTACCGGACCGTTGCCCAGTCCCCCGCCGGGTTGGGGTGCGGGGCCAGAAGCTTCACCTCGCCTGCGCTCTGCTCGACGGTGAGCGTCTTCGAATAGCTCGCGCTTCCGTCCGCATCCACCTGCCGAAGCCGGTAGAATAGTTGATCGGCCTCGTACGGAAGGGCCGAGTCGGTAAAACGGTAGGTTTGCGGCTCCGCCGTCGTGCCAACTCCTTCGCGGTGGCCGATCGTTGTCCATTCGCCGGCTCCATCCTTCTTCCGCTGAACCTCGAATCCAGCGTTGTTTTGCTCACTCGCAGTGCGCCAAGTTAGAACCACTCCAT
>CAZRPQ010000277.1:0-4021 GCA_964601725.1 uncultured Salinivenus sp.
GACGAAGCCCAGAAGACGCGCCTCCAGATTCCCGTCCTCTACGGCATCGATGCCGTCCACGGGGCCAATTATACCCGGGAAGCGGTCCTCTTTCCGCAGGCGCTGGGCATGGCCGCGACCTGGAACCCACGGCTCGTGCAAGAAGCATCCGCCATCACGGCCCGCGACGTGCGGGCGTCGGGCATCCCCTGGAATTTCTCGCCGGTGCTCGACGTGGGGCGGGAGCCCGTGTGGCCGCGGCTCTACGAAACCTTCGGCGAAGATCCCTACCTGGCAAGGGTGATGGGGCTGGCCGCCGTGCGAGGATACCAGGGCTCCGACCCCTCGGCCCCGAACAGGGCGGCCGCCACGCTCAAACATTACGTCGGCTACTCGGGCCCCGACACCGGCATGGACCGCACCCCGGCCCGCCTCACCGAGGCCGAGCTGCGCGAGAAGTTTCTTCCGCCGTTCCGGGCGGCCATCGAGGCGGGGGCGCTCAGCGTCATGGTCAACTCGGGAGAGGTGAATGGCATGCCCGCTCACGCTAGCGAATACCTGCTCACCGACCTGCTGCGCACAGAACTCGGGTTCGAGGGACTGGTCGTGTCCGACTGGCGCGACATCAAGAAGCTCGTCGACCTCCACCATACCGCCGCAAACGAGCGAGAGGCCACCAAGCAGGCCGTCATGGCGGGGGTCGACATGAGCATGGTCCCCTCCGACTACTCGTTCTACAATCATCTGCTCGATCTCGTCCGCGACGGAGCGGTCCCGGAGGATCGCATCGACGAGGCCGTGCGTCGCATCCTGTCCGTCAAGATGGCCCTGGGCCTGTTTGAGGCCCCGATGGCGGGCACCGACCGGGCCGACGAAGTGGGGAGCACAGCGGACCGGAAGGTGTCGCTGGCGGCGGCCCGCGCGTCCATTACGCTCCTCCGCAACGACAACGACCTTCTTCCCTTGAGTGGAGACGAGCAGGTCCTCGTGACGGGCCCGACGGGGCACTCCATGAAAAGCCTCCACAACGGGTGGACCTACACCTGGCAGGGAGAGGGGCTCGCGGAAGAGATGTTTCCGGACCGTCCCACGATCTACGAAGCCCTTCGCGCTCGGGTGGGGGAAAACCAGGTCCAGCACGTGCCGGCCACGACTCTCCAGGAGGCCAAGAACATTGACGCAGCGGTGTCGACAGCCCGCTCGGCGGACGTGGTCGTGATGACCCTCGGGGAAGGCACGTACACCGAAACGCCGGGCAACATCGGAAGCCTCGCCCTGCCCGACGCCCAGCAGACGCTTCTCCGCCGGGTGTCGCAAGAGACGGATACGCCCATCGCCCTCGTTCTCGTGGAGGGACGGCCCCGCGTGGTGGGAGACCACGCGTCGGCACCCGAGGCGATGCTCGTGGCCTACAATCCGGGCCCAGAGGGCGGACAGGCGCTCTCGGAGATTCTCTACGGCGACGTCAATCCGTCGGGCCACCTCCCCACGACCTATCCTCGCTCGCCTGTCGGTGCCATTCCGTACGACCATACGTACTCGGAGGATCAAGACGTGCAGGGCGGGATGGACGCCCTCCGTCCCCTGTTCGAATTCGGAGCGGGCCTCTCATACACCACGTTCGAGTACAGTGACCTTACCGTCAGCGATACCACGTGGAGCACCGGAGCTATGGCACCAGGCGATTCGCTCTCTGTCTCCGTCACGGTCACGAACACGGGCGAGCGGACCGGCAAGGACGTCATTCAACTCTACGTACGCGACCTCGTCGCCTCGCTGACCCCCGCCGTGAAGGAGCTTCGGCGATTCGCGAAGGTGAAGCTTGCTCCGGGAGCGTCGCGCACGCTGACGTTTCGGCTGGGACGCGAGGACCTGGCGTTCGTCGACCAGAACGGCCGATCGGTGGTCGAGCCGGGGACGTTTGCCCTGCAGGTCGACACGCTGGAGACGACCTTGGAGGTCACGGGCGACCGTCTATCGAGCGATATTCCGCCTGCCCGTTCGTCCCCAGAATAAGTCCCCAGAATAAGAACGCCCCCGGACCATGCTCTCCATTCGATGGACGTTCTTGGCCCTCGGCACATGCCTGCTGCTCACAGGCGGCTGTGGGAGCGCCGGGTCGGGGGCCGAAGCGGGGCCTGCGGGCGAGCCGCCCTCCGAAACGTGGCCGGACCGTCCCGAGTGGGTGCAGGTGTGGGGCGATGAGTTCGAGGAGGACGGACGTCCCGACTCGACAAAGTGGCGGTACGAAACCGGCGGGCACGGATGGGGCAACGAGGAACTCCAGTACTACACGGAAGCCCGACCGGAGAATGCCCGGGTGGACAATGGAACCCTTCTCATTTCGGCCCGCAAAGAGACGTACCAGGGCCGTGCGTACACCTCCGCCCGCCTCAACTCCGACTCCTCCTGGACGTACGGCCGGTTCGAGATCCGGGCGCAGGTGCCCGGGGGGCGCGGCACCTGGCCGGCCCTCTGGCTGCTGGCCTCCCAGGACACCTACGGCGATCAGTTCTGGCCCGACAACGGGGAGATCGACATCATGGAGCACGTGGGGCACGACCCCAACGTTGTCCACAGTACCGTCCACACAGAGGCGTACAACCACGCCGACGGCACCGAGCGGGGGGCGTCGGTGGAGGTGCCCACCGCCACGTCCGCCTTCCACGTCTACGCCGTCGAGTGGACGCCCGACGAAGTTCGGGCGTTCGTCGACGGGGAGCCGTATTTCACGTTCCGCAAGCCTTCCCAGGCCGGATACGCGGAGTGGCCCTTCAATCACGACGTTCACCTGATCCTGAACGTGGCCGTAGGCGGCACCTGGGGCGGGGCGGAAGGGGTGGCCGAGGACATCTGGCCCGCCCAACTGAAGATCGACTACGTCAGGGTGTACAAGCCCAAGAGCCGACTGGAGTAGACCGGGGGATCTGTTGTCCAGTCGGGTCGCACTCCGGACAGTCGCACTCCAGACATGCGCCTGGACTCGACGGCGGTTGCTTCAGCCGCGACGACGGCGAACGGCTCACAGCGGCGCTGGGAGCGAAGCGACCGAGTACTCTCTGGGGTGCGCTGGGAGCGAAGCGACCGAGTACTCTCTGGGGTGCGCTGGGAGCGAAGCGACCGGATGCTTTCAGAGTGCGCCCGAGCACTCTTCGTGGGGACCGCCGTTGGCGGGCGAGAAACAGCGGTCCGGCCGTCTGCACTCTATTCGAGGTCGCGCACCCACACGTTGCGGAACCGCACGGGATTGCCGTGGTCCTGAAGCCGCAGTGGAAGGCGAGCGGCGTGCTGGTCGTAGGGCGGTCGATCCTGGTGCGTCGTGGGACCCGTCAGTTTCACCCCGTCCTGCACCAGCACCCCGTTGTGGTAGATCGTGACGCGCGCCGGAGTCACGACGCTTCCGTCCTCATCGAAGTGAGGCCGCCGGAAAATGATGTCGTACACCTGCCACTCGCCCTGCGGACGGGTGGCGTTGACCAGGGGCGGATACTGTCCGTAGAGGGCCGCGGCCTGGCCATCGGCGTAGGTGGGATTCTCGTGGGAGTCGAGGACCTGCACCTCGTAGGTGCCCATCAGGTACACGCCGCTGTTGCCCCGGCTCTGCCCCTCCCCCTCTACCGATTTGGGGACCATCCACTCGATGTGCAGTTGCATGTCCCCAAACCCCTCCTTCGTCCGGAGGGGACCGCTCCCGGGCGTCACTTCGACATAGGCGCCGTCCTCCACGGTCCACGACGGCGCGCTGCCGTCCGGGTGCTCCCAGGCGTCGAGGGAGGAGCCGTCGAAGAGCACGACCGCGTCGGATGGGGGCGGCTGCGGCTCGGCAGGCGCCGGGCCGGGATCCACGGTGGGCGGCTGGGCCCGGGTCGTGTCGTGGACGGGCCAGTGGACTGGGCTGCGGGACTGCGCGTTCGCCGGCATCGCGAGCACACCGCCGAGAAGGACGAGCGCGAGAACACGAAGAACGGACGAGGACATCATGGAGAAATGTGGTTTTTCGAGATTAATCGCAGGATGCTCTTTTCCATGTCCCAGTCCCAAA
>CAZRPQ010000278.1:0-4020 GCA_964601725.1 uncultured Salinivenus sp.
GCTGCGCTTCAGGAGCTCCGCGACGAGGTGGCCGATCTTGCCATCGAGGCGGCCACCAAGATTGTGAAGGAAGACCTGGATCAGGATCGCCAGCGCGAGCTCGTGCGCGACGCCATTGAGGACTTCCCGACGAACTGATGCGTTGAAGCGTTGAACGTTTGAAGGTTGAGAAGCTGTTTGGCGGACTGTCTGAGGCCTGCGACTTCGTGGATCTCGCGCAAAACGCCTTCTGCACTCACCCGGTAGCGCCACTACAGGGTTCGTTTGGGCGACGTTTTGCGGCGTCGCCCACTATGTCTCGGCTTCTCATCCATCCACCAAACAGCTTCTGAACGTTCCAACGTTTTGACGTTCAACCTTCCAACCCCAGCAGTTGTATGAGCCAGCGCACAGTTGCCCGACGCTACGCCACCGCGCTCTACGAAGAAGCCAAGGAGGCCGGTGTGCTCGATGCCGTCGACGACGACGTTCTCATGCTCCGGCGCAGTCTCGAGTCGACCCGCGAGCTGTCGCGCTTCTTCGAGAGTCCCGTGATTCCACAGGAGAAAAAAGACACGATCGTCCGCGAGCTCCTAAAGGGACGGGTGGAGGATCTCACCCTACGGTTCCTGCGGCTCCTGGTGGAGAAAGACCGGGAGACCCTGGCGAAGGCGATCCTCGACCAGTACCAGTCCCTGCGCGACGAGCACCGCGGCATCGTGGACGCGACGGTGACGGTGGCATACCCGCTGGCCGACGAGGACCGTGAAGCACTGGTAGAGGCTCTCGAGGAGAGGACCGGAAAAACCATTCGGCTGGACATCGAAGAAAATCCGGATCTGATCGGAGGGCTCGTCATTCAGATTGGCGACCGGGTTTTCGACGGAAGCGTGCGCAACCAGCTCAACGAGCTTCGCGATCGCTTCCGTGACACGACCCTCTCGATCGAAACCAACGCAGAGACGGCGTAGTGCGTATCGCGTGTTCTCTTTCTGCACTCCCCGATACGAAATACGCATACGAAAGACGCAAACGCCGCTGCGAATTTCTGCTCTGAAGGGCGAGCCGCGCCGATCGGGGCCGACCTCTCGTCGCCTCTCGCTCTCGACGACTTGATCATTTAATCTCTGAACATCTCATGTCCAACGGCACGATCCGACCCGACGAAGTCACCGACGTTCTTCGCCGCGAGCTTGGCGACTTTGAGACCGAAGCGGAAGAGTATGAGGCCGGAACGGTGATGCAGGCCGGCGACGGCATCGCGACCCTCTACGGCCTGAGCAACGCGCAGGCCAGCGAGCTCGTGGAGTTTCCCGAGCAGAACGTGGATGGCATGGTTTTGAACCTCGAGGAGGACAGCGTTGGGGTTGTTCTCTTCGGCGACGTCGATGCGGTGAGCGAGGGGGACGAGGCCCGGCGCACCGGTCGCATCGCGTCCATCGGGGTCAACGAGAACATGCTCGGCCGCGTCATCGACCCGCTCGGCCGCCCGCTCGACGGGCAGGGCCCGATTGAGGGCGACAAGATGCAGCTCCCCCTGGAGCGGAAGGCCCCCGGCGTCATCTATCGCCAGCCCGTGGAGGATCCCCTGCAGACGGGCATCAAGCCCATCGACTCGACGATTCCGATTGGGCGGGGCCAGCGGGAACTCATCGTTGGGGACCGTCAGACCGGGAAAACGGCCCTCCAGGTCGATACCATCATCAATCAGAAGTCAACCCATCGGGACGACACCGACGCGGAGCCGGTGTACTGCGTGTACGTGGCCGTGGGGCAGAAGGACTCGACGGTCGCGCAGGTGCAGCGAGACCTCGAGCGCAACGGGGCCATGGAGTACACCGTCATCATTAACGCCTCGGCCTCGATGCCGACGCCCCTGCAGTTCATCGCTCCCTTCGCCGGGGCCTGCATCGGCGAGTACTACCGCGACACGGGGCGCGACTCGCTCGTCTGCTTCGATGACCTGTCGAAGCAGGCCGTGGCCTACCGCGAACTCTCGCTCCTGCTGCGCCGTCCGCCGGGACGGGAGGCCTACCCGGGCGACATCTTCTATCTCCATAGCCGCCTCCTGGAGCGGGCCGCCAAGATTATCAACGACGATACGGTGGCCTCGCAGATGAACAATCTCCCGGAGCCGCTCCAAGACGAGGTGGAGGGCGGCGGGTCCCTCACCGCGCTGCCCATCATCGAGACGCAGGCGGGGGACGTGTCGGCGTACATCCCGACAAACGTGATCTCAATTACGGACGGACAGATTTACCTGGAGAAAGATCTGTTCAACCAGGGCATTCGCCCCGCGATCGACGTGGGCACCTCGGTGTCGCGCGTCGGGGGGGCGGCGCAGGTGAGCGCCATGAAGGAGGTGGCCGGCACGCTCCGCATCGACCTCTCGCAGTACCGCGAGCTAGAGGCCTTCGCCAAGTTCGGCTCCGACCTCGACGAGTCGACTCAGCAACAGCTGAACCGCGGAGAGCGGCTGGTCGAAATTCTGAACCAGGATCAGTTCTCGCCGGTGCCGGTCGAGGAGCAGATCGCCATCATCTACGCCGCCATCAACGGGCACATCGATTCCGTGCCGCTCGACGACCTTGAGGACTTTGAGGACGAGTACCTTGAACGGCTGCGCCTGCAGCACGAAGAGGTGCTCGACGAACTGCGGGAGACGGAGGAGCTCACGGAGGCCGCCGAGGACGCCTTCGAATCCGTGGCCGAAGACCTGGCCGAGGTGTACGCCGAAGAGGAAGAAGAGGAAGGGGAGGACGTGCTGGAAGGGGCTGCTGCGTAGTTTTGAGTCCATGGGTCACGAGTGATGAGGTCATGAGGAAGTTTCTACGGGGACATCCCACTCATGACTCTTGACTCATGACTCTTGACTCGTGACTCATGACTCTTGACTCGAATGATCGGATTTCGCGTCTACTCTCCGCTCCAGTCCGTTGCCTTAACGCGGCCTCCACGTCACAAATCAACAGTTTCAACCGCCTGACCCATGGCGAACCTTCGCGACATTCGGAACCGGATCGATTCGGTCGAGAGCACCAAGCAGGTGACGCGGGCCATGAAGATGGTGGCGGCAGCCAAGCTGCGCCGGGCGCAGGAGCAAATCTTTCAGGCCCGTCCCTACGCCTACAAGATCCGGGAACTTACCAATCACCTGAAGCGGGAGCTCGACCCGACCGCCCACCCGTTCTTCCAGGCGCCCGAAGAGGCCACCGGTGCGCTCGTGATCGTGGTGGCGGCCGACCGGGGGCTGTGCGGATCCTTTAACAGCGATGCGTTCAAGACCGCCGAGCATCTAATCGAGACCTCCTACGCCCAGGAGAAGCGGGATGACGAGCTGTTTCTGCTGTGTGTGGGCGAAAAGGCGCACACGCATTTCCAAAAGCGCGACTACCGCCTCGTTGGGGACTACCGGGGGATTTTTGACGACCTCAAGTTTGAGGTGGCCCAGCAGGTGGTGCAGGACGCTGTGGAGGGCTTCGAGCGAGGCATCTGGGGCGAGGTGAAGCTCGTGTACAACGAGTTCAAGAACACGATCGTCCAAAACCAGATCGCAGAGCCCCTGTTGCCCATTCCGGAGGAGCGCTTCGAGACGCCGGTGATGGAGGAGGAAGCCGATCTCTTTCACCTGCCCGAGAACGGACAGGCCATCGACTACATTTTCGAACCCGACGCCCGCGGGCTCCTCGACGAGCTCGTGCCGCGGTTCCTGTACTACCAGATGTGGCGGTCGCTCCTGGAATCGAATGCCGCCGAGCAGGGCGCCCGCATGGTGGCGATGGACAACGCCACGGAAAACGCCGAGGAGCTGATCGAAGACCTGACCCTGGAATACAACCGGGCCCGGCAGAGTGCAATTACCCGGGAGCTGCTGGAGATTACCAGTGGCGCCGAGGCGCTCGAAGAGTCCGAATAGGGACGGACGCGTGGACGGGGGGGCGTGGGGGCCATTGACGCGTCGATGGAACGGGGGCGGAGCGGTTGCAACATTGTCGGCGGTGCGACATACCATCTTTGGAAGAGGACGGAGAGGTGGCCGAG
>CAZRPQ010000279.1:0-4012 GCA_964601725.1 uncultured Salinivenus sp.
CGTTGGAACCGCTCCCGAAAAGGCCCGCCGACCGTTCCGCGCTCAGAACGCAAATTGTTCGAGCAGGCGCCGAGTAGGGCCGGGCGTTCGTTCGGTATGGGGACGCACGACGATGGAGGGGCCCTCGAAGGCCTCCACGGTGCGGTGCGGTTGGGGGCGATCGAGCAGCCGGTTCCACCAGGAGTTATCGCTGCCCACGATGAGGAGTTGGATAGCATCTCAAGTCTGTGAGTTGACATCGATGGTCATTGCCAGCGCCCGGTATGACCGCGGACCGCCGACGACGGACGGCCGTTTCTCGCTTGCCAACGGCGGTCCGCTGTCAGCCGTCTGCCGTCGTCGCATTTGAGGCAAATCGCTATTGACTCAACTCACAGGTCTGGAATGCGACCAGGAGTTGATCGGGCAGGATCGACTGAGCGATGCCCCTGGGCGTACGTTTCAACAGTCGCCAAAAGTTGACGATGGTTCTGATTCGAGAACCCGCGGCGGACGAGACCGGTCTCCTTGAGGGACGTCTCGGTTGGGCCCGCGATCTCGGAGGACGTGCCTACTCGACGAGCGGGGCCTGCTGGGCCTGATCTTCAATGGGGGACAGCTCGTCGGCCTCCTGAATGTCCTGCTGGGGGGCAATGATCACAACTTGGTCTCCGTCCTGGGGCCGGGTAGACTCCTCCTCGGAAAGAATGAGAAGCTTATCGCCGCGAACGATAAACAGGGGAAAGGCCTCCGGCCAGAGGCAGTCCTGGAATGTATTGGCCGAGAGGGGGCCATCCAGGCTCACCACGTAGACCTCTCGGTCGTGGTCGAGCCAGTCTCGAATCTCGTGGCAGCTCGTCTCGCCGCCGAACAGGAGATGCCCCCGCAGGTGTCGGGGAAGGTCGGCCTCGCCGTGGCGCCGGTGCGAGCGGGCCGGAAGCTGAAAGATGTCGTTGGACTCAAAAATCTCGGAGAGGTGCAGGGCCGCCAGGGAGGCGACCTCATCGTTCGGAATCGTGATGAGCAGGCGCCCGATGCCGCTCAGGTCCAGCTCTTCCAGGGTCGACTCAGAGAGGACGTCCGCGCGCTCCGCCGGCAGTTCGTAGCGATGAGCCCGCTCGACGTGGTCGGGGTTCGTGTCGACGAGCTGGACGGGAATGCCCAGCTCGTGGAGGGGCTTCGCGATCTTGCACACCCACTCCTCGGCCCCCACGAAGAGAACGCCTTCCGGGTTTGGATCGGCGAGGCCCAGGCGGCTGGCGAGGGGCCCAATCGTGAGGCCGTAGATGGTGACCGTGGCGACGATGACGATGAAGACGACAGGGACGAGGGCGTCGGCCGCCTCCGGGAAGATCTCCTGGAGGTCGAACGCAAACAGCGACGCGATCGCTGCGGCCACGATGCCTCGGGGGGCCAGCCAGGCCAAAAAGCCCTGCTCGCGCCATGAGAGGTCGGTCCCCGCGCAGGAGGCCAGGACGGCCAGGGGACGCACGAAGAGGATGAGAACGGCGGTCAGCGCCAGCGTCCGGAGCCCCACGTACTCGAACGCCGCCAGGTCAAGCCGGGCGCTGAGCACCACGAAGAGCACCCCCAGGAGGAGGACCTGCAGGTTCTCCTTGAACTCGAGGATGCGCTGCATCGGGACGTACTTCTGATTGGCCATGGCTACGCCCATGAGGGTCGTCGTGAGCAGGCCCGCCTCGTGCTGGACGGCCTCCGCCCCCACGAAGGCCGCGATGACGAGGGTCAGCGTGAGGGGGTTGCGGAGAAAGTCGGGCACGAGGCGACGGCGAAAGATGGCCACGAGCAGGGCCGCCGCGCCGCCGCCGGCCACAAGGCTGACCCCCACGGCCAGCCCGAGCCCCTCAAGGACGTGCAGCGCCGCCGTCGTGGCGTTCGGCGACGCAGCGCCTGGTTCGTGGAGGAGCAGAATGACCTCCAGGACCAGCGTCGCCAGGATGGCCCCGATCGGGTCAATCGTGATGCCCTCCCACTTCGCCACGGCCCCGATCCGCCCCCGCGGGCGAATTTGACGGAGCAGCGGCACGATCACGGTCGGCCCCGTGACGACGAGAATGGCCCCGGTGAGCAGGGAGAGCTCGATTCCGAAGTTTCCGATCCAGTAAATGGCGGCGGTGCCCAGGAGCCACGTCCCGAGGACCCCGACGGTGATCAGGTTGCGAATGGGCTTGCCCACCTCCCGGAGCTCCGACAGCCGAAGGTTGAGCCCGCCTTCGAACAGAATGATGCCCACCGAGACGGAGACAAACGGATTCACCCACTCGCCCTGTACCACAGCCGGGTCCAGGAGGCCCAGCACGGGCCCGGCCACGAATCCGGCCAGCAGCAGGAGCACGATGGAGGGCAGCCGGGACTGCCACGCCAGCCACTGCGCACCTACCCCGAGGATCAGAATCAGTGCGACGCCGAAGAGAAAGGTCACGGGCGGGCCGGGTTTAAGCGATGAAAACGCCGGTGCAAGTGTGGGTATCGGAGACCAATTCGTCCCCGCACGGTTTCGTCCGTTTCCCGAAAAGGCCCGCCCGCGGTGCTCTGCGCGTCGGAACGGTTGCGGGGGGGCGGCCACAGGCGCCGCGTCCGCGCCTCGGGACGGTGGCCTCGACGAGTGCGGATCCGACGACCCCGGCGAGCAGCCCACCGCCGAGGGCCGTGCTCCCCAAGCATCACGGCCATGCCGCCAGCAGCCCGAGGCCCGGGTCGCTGGAGGTCGTTGTCGCGCGCCCCCCGACCGACCCTATCCGCGTGGTGAGAGAACGCTGTTCTGCGAACGTGAAGCGGCGGTCCGCGGTCGGTCGTCCGCCGTCTCATCGAAAACAGCATCCTCTGTCCCCGTGCCTTGACGCTCCCATTCCCTCCCCCCTGCGCCCCTCTTCCATTCGTCCTCTTTCCCACGCACCCACGCTCTCTCGACACTTTCCGCGAACGGCGGCAACGGAGGCGCCGCCCCTTCAACCCTGCTGTCAGCGTGCGGGGGCCGCCCGCTACCCCCGCCAGTAGCTTGGGGCCAGCACCACCAGAAATGTCATCACTTCCAGCCGCCCCGCCACCATCAGCAGGCACATGAAGAGCTTCGTCGGCCCCGGCAGGGCCTCGAACCCGCCCATCGGCCCCAGCGTCCCGAAGCCCGGGCCGATGTTGCCCAGCACCACCAGCGTACCCGTCAGCGCCTCCGACAGCGCGAGATCCACCCCCGCGCGATGGGCGTCTATGGCAATGAAGCCGGCGCCCCCGACCACCAGCAGGAGATAGGCCAGAATCACAATGAGGATGCCCCGCACCACCGGCTCTTTCACCGCGCGGCGGCCCAGCCACATCGGGCGCACAGAGGAGGGATGAATTGTCTGGAAGAGCTCGCGCCCGATCACCTTGATGCCCACAATCCAGCGCATCACCTTGAGGCCGCCGGACGTGCTGCCCACGCAGCCGCTGGCCAGCATGAGCACAAACAGCACCACCAGAACCTCCTCGCCCCAGACCGCAAAGTCGGTGCTCGCGTAGCCGGTGGTGGTGAGCAGGGTGGCCGTCTGGAACGTGCCCTGCCGGAGCGTCTCTTCGAGCCCGGCGAACTGCCCGTCGTTCCACAGCATGGCGCTCACCAGCAGACTCCCGACCGCAAAAATTGAGAAGTACACCTTGAACTCCGTGTTGCGGGCCGGGGCCTTCGGGTCCGAAAAGATCGTCTGCCACAGAAGCGTGAAGTTCATCGCGGCCACGAACATAAACGGAATAATGAGCCACTGCACCGTCGGCGAAAAGGCCTCGACGCTCCGCGCCTCCGGCGAGAAGCCGCCGGACGGAATGGTCGTGAAGACGTGCGCCACGGCCTGATACGGTGTCATCTTCGGCGCAAGGCCGCCGTAGTGGGCGCCGAGGAAGAGCGCCAGGAGTACGCCCGAGCATGCCAGGTACAGCAGCCAGAGGCGACGGGCCGTTTCCGCGATGTGGGGGGTGAGCCGTTCTACGCGCGGGCCGGGCACCTCCGCGTCGAGAAACTGAGCCCCTCCGGCCGACA
>CAZRPQ010000280.1:0-3990 GCA_964601725.1 uncultured Salinivenus sp.
AGGTCGTGCTGCGTGAGGTTCGTGGCGTCCTGGGCGAGCTGCTGGCCGTCCTCGGCCGTGATGAGCTTGTCGTACCGGACGCTCAGGTCGCCGTGGTGGTGCTGGTCGAGCTGGTGGTGGAGCAGGGCCTCTTCGTACTGATTGCGACTGTGCTCACTCTCCTCGTTCGTCTGCCACGCCTTCGGGAAGCGGTCCACGAGGTCGACCGGGAGCAGGCCGCTGAAGATGGCGTTTCGGGAATAGGGCGTGGCGGTGGGCAGGATGCTCATGTAAAACTCCGTGTCGACGTTGTAGTGCGGGCGCAGTAGCTCGGCGATCTCGAGCCACTGGTCGTATCGCAGGCAGTCGATCACGAAGAAGACCACGGGCTCGTCCCCCGCCTCCGGCAGTACAAACTCGGGGACCACCTCGTGGGAGAGCACCGGACGGTCGTTGCCGGGCGGCTCCTCGACGCGAGCAATCCAGTCTGGGTAATGGTCCTCGATGAAGGTCCCGAACGTGCGGTTGGCCTCCTCGAACTGGTCCTGAAAGATCTGGCGGGCGTTCTCGTCCTCCGTCAGCTCCAGATCGTACTCGACGAGCGTCTGGTAGAGATCCACCCACTCGTCGGGCGAGAGGGTCCCGCGGAGGTCCTGGGAGATCTGGTTGAACGATTGCAGGTACTCCTGCGAGAGGGTCTCCTGGCGCAGCTTCGACTGCTCCAACAGCCGCTTGCAGGTGAGCAGAATCTGGCTGGGATTGACAGGCTTGGTCAGGTAGTCGCTAATCTGGTTGCCGAGGGCGGCCTCCATGAGGTCCTCCTCCTCGCTTTTTGTCACCAGCACCACCGGCACCTCGGGCCGCTCCTCCTTGATGGCGTCGAGCGTCTCCAGGCCCTCCATCCCCGGCATCTGCTCGTCGAGGAGCACCACGTCGAACGGCTGCTGCTGCACCAGATCCACCGCGTCGGCCCCGTTCGCCACGGTCGCGACCTCGTAGTCCTTGTCCTCCAAAAACATGACGTGAGAGCGGAGCAGGTCGATCTCGTCGTCGACCCAGAGAATTTGAGGACTGCTCATCGGCGACTGCGGGGTTCGACGTGTAGGCTGTGGAGAAGGGGGGCGCGGGCGGCGAAGGGCACCACCAAAACGAGCAGGATTCACCAATTCGTCCCGGAGGGACCTGCGCTGTACCCGTGTGCTCCTGTACCCGTCGTCCCGCAAAACGTTCGGAAAGCTGCCTGGTCGGCCCCCTGCTGCCGGGCCGCGGCGTGCCCCTGCTGTTGCGCGGAAACGAGTGTCGGCGGCTGCGTCGGGACCGCAACGCCTGCCACTGGAAACAGCGAGATTGGGGGACGGAGTGGCGGCGGCGGATAACCGCCGGGGGGGCAATCCAAAGGGGCGCCGCCCTTTCTTCGACGCGGAGAACCCAGCGGTGCTCTCGCTCTTCAATGTGGGCACCAAGGCCGTTCCATTCGATCTTTCCATGCTCCCAGGGCGGCCGGGCCTGGGCTCGAAAAGCGGATGCGACTCGCCCCTCGCCCCGGGGACATCGTTCCAATTGGGAATGCCAGGCTGCTGGACCGACAGCAGCACTGCCCTGTCGACGCCGGGTCGAGGGGCCGCTCTGTTGCCAGCGAAGAAGACGGAGGCTCCTGTCGGTGCTCTTCGTGTTCCAACTACAAGTCTCCATTTCCCCACGCCGGAATGGGGAGCCTCCCGTCTCAGAGGTGCGCCTCTCACGGTGTTCTCCCCGCATGGCAACGCCTATGTTCGTAAGGACTGTATTCGTAGAGACCACTCTTTCCTCACTGCTTCAGGCACCACGTTCGTCCGATGCCCGCTCCAGATTCCTCGTCCGACTCGTCCGAGCCGGCCCGTCCCGAGAGTTCGTCGGGCTCGTCGCCGGGTCCGGGCACCGTCTTTCCCATCGTCGTTCTCGGCGGAGGCGAGGCCGGGAGCGCCGTTCTCGAGGCGCTGACCACCACGCCCCTGGCCCCTGACGTCGCGCTCATCGAGCCGTCGCCGCACCACTTCGATCAGCCCGAGTGGATGCAGGTAGGAACGGAGGGGAGGGAGAAGGAGCAGACTCGCTCCTCCAAGGAGGCGCAGGTCCCGTCGTCGGTAACGTGGATTCAGGAGCGGGCAACAGGGATTGATCCCGACGCCCAGACCGTCACCACGGGCGGAGGAACCACCGTCCGCTACGCCCATCTCGTCGTGGCCCTCGGCACGAAGACGCACTGGGACCGCATTCAGGGCTTGAAGCCGAACCTCGGGACGCACGGCCTCTGCAGCGTGTACGGCTACGAACAGGCGGAGCGGGCGTGGGCCATGATTCGAGACTTTGCGGGAGGACGAGCGATCTTTACGGCCCCTTCGACGCCCCACAAAGGGGGGAGTGCGCCCCTCCAAATTCTTCGCCGGGCGGAGTCGCTGTGGCAGGAAACCGGGGTTCGGGACCAGACGGACCTCTTCTTCACGACGAGCGGGTCGGCGGGAATGGACGAGACGGCCGACGAACAGATGGAACGGGAGGGGGACGCCGAAGACGTTCACGTGTACACCGGCTACGATCTGGTGAAGGTGCGCCCTGAGCCCCAGGAGGCCGTCTTCAGGGTTGCGAAAGGACGGTCGCAGAGCCGGAATGTCCTCCCGTACGATCTTCTCCACGTCGTCCCGCCGATGCGCCCGCCGGGCCTTCTCGAAGAGAGCGGTCTTGCCTACCGGGATGGCCCGATGAAAGGATACATGAAGGTCGACCCCGAGTCCCTTCAGCACAGGCGGTTCGGCGCCGTGTTCGGCGTCGGCGATGCGGTCGGGGTCGAGGGGGTAAAGACCGGCGAGCGCGCCCGGGAACAAGCCGTCGCCGTGGCCCGGACCCTCCAGAACCTGTTAGACGAGTGACCCACCGTTCACTCCGTTGCCGTGGGGGAAGGGAATGTGGAAGCGTCCCGCACTGCGGCGGGGGGCGGATCGCGTTGGATCCATGCGGCGGCGGCTCCCGTGCCACGTCCCTGCAGCTTTTGATCTACACGTCACACAGAACGATGTCCACCCAATCGATCGGCCTGTCGGACGAGTTGCACGAGTACCTCCTGTCGGTATCGCTCCGCGAGCCGGAGGTGATGCAGCGCCTGCGGACGGAGACGGCGGAGCACCCGAAGTCTCACATGCAGATCGCTCCGGAGCAGGCTCAGTTTCTGCAGTTTCTCGTCCGCCTGATCGGGGCGCGGCGAACCCTTGAGATTGGGGTCTTCACCGGATACAGCGCGCTCGCGGTGGCGCAGGAGCTGCCGCCCACCGGCACGCTCGTGGCCTGCGACGTGAGCGAGGACTACACCGAGGTGGCCCGTCGCTACTGGAAAGAGGCCGGGGTGGCCGACCGCATCGACCTCCGCATCGCCCCGGCGGCGGAAACGCTCTCGGCGCTGCTCGACGACGGGCAGGACGGCACGTTCGACTTCTCCTTCATCGACGCAGACAAGGAGAGCTACGACACCTACTACGAGCAGTCTCTCCGCCTGCTACGACCGGGAGGCGTCATCGCGCTCGACAACATGTTTCGGGGTGGGCGCGTCACCGAGCCCGACGCGGAGGCCGAGAGCGTGCAGGCCATCCAGCGCCTCAACGAAAAGCTCCACGACGACGAGCGGGTGGCCCTCAGCATGCTCCCGCTGGCCGACGGCGTAACCCTGGCGATGAAGCGGTAGCGGCGTACGGGCGTGGTTGCGTGTGGGGGTGGGAGCGTAGAGGAATGGGGAAAGGGCGAGGGGGGATGATCGAGAAAGTCGTCTCCGACTCCACCGAGCTGCAGCTACGGATGTTCGGAGAGGTGCTCGGCGAATTTATCGGTCAGGTCGACGAGATTGAAGGCGTGCATGTAGTGAAGGATGGCCGTTTTGAGGCGCCAAAGGACGTATGCGTCAGCATCGCGGTAGGGGGCGACGTTCTTATACAGGCGAGCGCGCGCCGCCCGCACGTCCGGGTCGGCCCACACGTAGCGGCTGCC
>CAZRPQ010000281.1:0-3983 GCA_964601725.1 uncultured Salinivenus sp.
TCGCTACGCCTCTCGCGAGAAAACCGGGCTAAGGAGACGAGGCCAAAGGGACAGGGGGGCGATCGAGCGCGGTGGGAGCTTGCCCCTCGATGAGTTGATAGGTCGTATCGACCGAAAGGTCGGTGAAGGTCTGCGTCGTCTGGTCCGGGGTAGGCCACGTGACACGAAGCGTATCGATGCGCGTCGCCGCCCCGAGCCCGATCTCCTGCTGCAACGGGGCCGCCCCAAAGCTTCCGCCTGTCCGGACGGTTCGGTGAATCGTCCGTGTTCCCCCGTCCGGGCGACGGGCGACGATTGAGAGACGCGCCCCAATGGCCGACCGGTTGGCGGTGCGCCCTTCCAGGGCGAGCGTCACCCAGTGATTCCCATGCCCGGGGTTCTCGAACAGCACGTTGTGGAAGGAGTCACCGGGGACGGATCCCCCCATGACGCTGTAGACATCCTGGTCCCCGTCGCGGTCGAAGTCAGCAAACGCCAGGGCATGTCCCTTCTGGATGTGGGCAAACCCTCCCTCGAAGGAGACATCATTGAAGCTGTCCCCCTTCCGATTGCGGAACATGCGGTTTGGCACGATCGAACCGAAATCGGGCGCACCAGTGCCCGCATAGAAGTCCTGATAGCCGTCGTTGTCGAGGTCCCCGTAGTTGGAGCCCATTGCGAAGAGCGCCTCGTCGAGACGCAGTCGGTCGGACACCTCGGTAAAGGTGCCGTCGCCGTCATTTCGATAGACGCGTGGCGTTTGGGCCTGGGTTTCAACCCCGATGTGCTCGGCCGCCACGGCGTGGGCTACGCGGTTAAAGTACCGCATGTCGAAGCCGGAGACGAAGAGGTCCTGGTGACCGTCGTTGTTGTAGTCCCAGAACCAGACCGGAAAGCTAAAGAGGGGCATCTGCACGCCTGCTTCCTCGCCGCGCGCCTCAAACTGAGGAATTCCGTCGGCATCCGGGCCCTGGTTCATGAAGAGCCGGTTCGGCCCGCCGAGGACTGAGACGTAGAGGTCGGGCCACCCGTCGTTATTGACGTCCCCCCAGGCCGTGCCCTTCACGTACGCCTCCACGTCGAGGCCTGCCGCGGCGCCCTGCTCGGCAAACGTGCCGTCCCCCTCGTTAAGGTAAAGGGTGCTCGGGTGGGGCGACACGTTCGTACTGGAGGTGTCCCCAGAGAACGGGTCAATCTGAGCGCTCGACTCGTTTCCCACAAAGAGATCGACGTGGCCGTCCCCGTTTGCGTCTGCCCAGGCAGCCGTCTGGGTGGGATGGTACGCGTCCAGTCCTGCCTGGTAGGTGACGTCCGTGAACGTGCCGTCGCCGTTGTTGCGCAGCAGCGAGTTCGGACGGCGGCCTTGCTCGCCGAGCCACGCCCCGCGGAGGACGAAGACGTCCTCGTATCCGTCGTTGTTGTAGTCGGCGTGGACGGTGTTCAGCCCACCGACAAGGCCCGTAAGCCCGGCCTCTTCGGTTTGGTCGACGAATCCGCCCTCCCCGTCGTTCATGTAGAAGCGAGGCTCGTCGTCGAGACCGTAGGAGGTGACCAGCACGTCCAGAAATCCATCGTTGTCGAAGTCCTCGACGCTGACGCCCCCTGCGATGCCGCCGTGATCGACGCCGAGCGTCCCGGCCACGTTTGTAAATCGCTTGACCGGCGTCTCGCCCTGGGCGTCGAAGCCGGGAATGTGGAGGCGAGGATGCGAGGGCTCCTGGGGATACTGCCCGAGGGCCATGTGAGCCACGTTCAAGAGCCACCGACTTTGCAGGTCGCGCGTGAATCGAAGGGCCATCTGCTCATAGATCTGGGCCGCATTCTGGGCACCCGTCGGGTTGGTGTGGACGCCCGCCCCCTTGATGGGCAGAATGCAAGCCTCCGCGGCGTTGCCCTTAATGCAGTTTTCCCGTTCCCCCAGCCGCAGGTAGGACAATCCCAAAAGGTTGAAGACGGGCTTCGTCCGTTCTGTTAGCCGTCGGAGCGACAGGTTTTGGGTCTGGATGATCGTGTTGAGCTGGCGGATCGATTCCTCGACCTTTCCCGCGTACAGCAGCTCGTAGGCGTATCGGTAGCGGAGTTTGTTTTTCTCCTCGGTCGAAGTGGCGTTGTCGAGGCGCTTCTTGAGGACCGCGGCCCGGCGGCCGTTGAGATGAAAGTACTCCATCGGCTGGGCGTACGCCTTTTCGTTGAGGGCGGCGAGCACCCCGCGCATCTTTTCGGTGTTCGTGCCGGCAATCGTGTCGGCCTGGAGGGGGGACTCGACGTTCGAGGAGGTCCCCGAGTCGGGTCCGGACTGGCAGCCAACGGCAAAGGCAACCAGGAGCCCCAGAGCAAGGGGACGTGCGAGCTGAGAAATGCGTCGAAACATCGGAGGTGTCGTTTTGGGCGCGGGGCTGTTGTGCTAAAAATGGACGCCCCTTCCCCAGGATGGAGGGACCGAGCGGGCTGGGAGGGGGACCCATGCAGGGGAGATCTCCCGCAATTTTATGGGGCATGCGTCTCTCGCAGACGCACCACCTGCGGGCGTGCGTTGTTTCGGGCCACCAGGACGAAGGGCGCCCCGTCGGCCCGCTGCAGGAGCCGCAGAGCCCGCACCTCGCCTCGGAGATACAGGTTGCTCTCGGGCGGGGGAACGGGGGTCCACTGCCCATCGCCGTTGCCTTTCAGCACGGTGCCGTAGCTGGCGTCGTAGCGTCCCTGTTTGGGCTTGACGGCGTAGACGTTGCCGCCCAGCATGACGTCGCGGGTTCCGTCGGCGTCGAGGTCGTGAACGAGGGTCCCGTAGATCGGCGCAAACTGGGCCCGGGACGGGAGCGACTCGACGGCAAACGTGCCGTCTCCCTGGTGTTCGGCGTACACACTGGCGAAGGTGTGTGCCGTCTTCACCGTGGCCTCCCGAATTTTTTGGGTGGAGAAGAGGTCGTCGATCTGGCTGTCGCCGAACGACTCGTACGTCGGAACCGTCTCCTTCAGCGACGGAATCTGTTCGAGCAACGCGTCCCGGCCCGCGTAGGGATAGCTTGTTCCGTGTCGGTAGTGGGTCAAAATGGGCTCCTGCCCCTTCTTGCCGCCGAAGTCGTTCCGGTAGAGGCGGGCGGGCGCCTCGGGGGTGGCACGGAGGCGAGAGTTGAGGCTGAGATTGCCCGCGATGAGATCGTCGGTGCCGTCGCCGTTGAGGTCGGCGGCGTGCACGGCGTTCCACCACCCATGTGTGTCGGCGAAGCCGGCGGCGTCCGTGCGGTCGACCAGCTCGCCGTCCTGCTGTTCGAACACCGTAATGGGCATCCATTCGCCCACGACGACGAGGTCGAGCGCGTCGCTGCCGCGCACGTCGGTCCACGCAGCGTCGCTCACCATGCCGATCGTGCGGAGCGCGGGGGCGACCTCGTCGGTGACGTCCGTGAACTGGCCGCTCCCGTCATTTTCGAGCAGGAAGCTCGTCGGCGTCTCGCCGTAGCGGCGCGCCACCACGCGGCTGCCCACGAACAGGTCCACGTCGCCGTCCTGGTCGACGTCGGCGGGCGCGACGACGCCCCCGTTGGCGGCCATGTCGTCGGGCAGGGCGTCGGGGGCGCGGCGAAAGGTTCCGGTCCCATCGTTCAGGTAGAGGCGGTCGCGGAGGGCGTCGGCATCGCCCCAAAACTCGTTGCCCGCGCTCACGACGTAGAGGTCGAGCGCTCCGTTCCCGTTTGCGTCGAAGAACGCGGCGTCTACGTCCTCGTGGAGCTTGTCGGCCCTCCAGGTCTTTTTGTTGGAGTCCGACGGGCGAAAGCGCCCATTTTGCTCCTGCACGTAGAGCGCGCCGGGCTGTCGCTTCGCCCCGCCGAGGTAGACGTCATCGAGCCCGTCGCCGTTGACGTCGCCGACCGCCACCGCGGGCCCTTCCTGGGAGAGCTTGTGGGGCATCAGGGGCTCGCGCCGAAAATCGTAGGCGGTGTTCTCTTCGTGCTGAAAATCGATGCCCAGCGTGTCGGCCGTAGCCGTCGTGACGAGCGGCGGCG
>CAZRPQ010000282.1:0-3970 GCA_964601725.1 uncultured Salinivenus sp.
TGGACGACGCAAACACCTGGGCCTCCGTCGTGCGACGAAAGTCGGTCACCTCCTCCGGCCGCTCGTCCACGAGAAGCGCGACGAGTTCGACCTCGGAGTGATTTTCCGTAATGCCCGCAGCAATGTCCTTCAGCAGGATGGTCTTGCCTGCCCGCGGGGGCGACACGATCAGGGCGCGCTGTCCTTTGCCCAGCGGAGCGACGAGGTCGAGCACACGCATCGACTCGTCGTCGGGACCGGTGATGAGGTCCAGCTTCTCCTCCGGATAGACACTGGCTCCCTGATCGAAGTCCTTCAGCTGGGCCCACTCCTTGGGAGGCAGTCCCATGACGGTGTCGATCCATCCGACCTGCATGCCGCCCTTGCGGCCCGGCTTCAGATCGCCCTCGATGACGACCCCGTCTCGGAGGTTGAATTTGCCGATGAGGGGCGGGGGCATGAAGGGATCGTCCTCATCTTTCGGCAAGGCCGGCCGCAGCTCGCGCATGAAGCCGTACTTCTTTTCGCCGATGAGCTCGAGGAGCCTACGAAATGATTTGTTTTCGTTTTCTGACATAGTCGGTTCTACGATGAGTGATGAAGCCGACAAGAACCGCTCCATCGGAGTGCCCTTGCCGATGCGTAATGCGGAGACGGCATGAGCGCCCCCTCCAAATACCAGATGCGCCTGCATGAGATATCCTCAACGTGGTCCCCGCTCCATGATCCCAAAGCGAGGAGCACGTTCGTGCCTGCACTTTGGCGATCGCTAAACGCGGGACCGAACGGTGGCCCCAGATCGCCAAAACACATTGGGGAGACCGCGCCCTTTCGAGAGGCAAACGGAAGCCCTCCAGACAGGAGGATGCTCAAAGCCGTGCTGCTTGTTGCAGGGTTGGAAGTCAGCAGGCGGGACCAACATCGAAACGACGGATGTCCCCTGCCCATCGCGGCTTCCTACCATGGATACCATGGAGAAGCGTCCTCCCCTGGAGAGAGTGCATCCGGTGACCGAATCCACTGCCGGCAGGAGAGCCTATTGCTCCCCTCAACGTCCCGCAAACGACCGCAAATGAACCTCAGGGATCAATGTCGACGAGGCCTATGGTGCGACGCTGGGAGCCGTGAGTCCTCACGCCGGTGAGGACCATCCCCGACACGTTCGAGGCCGCGGGCCTTGAACAGGGGTTGAGACCTGGCACGAAGCCAGAAGACAGGGTAGCATTCGACAGACGGAACGCCCCTCCAAACAGATGGTTTCCCGAAAGGCCGCCCCGTTAGCCTCTTCATCCGACGTTCGGTTTTTCTGTGAGGGATTACAGTTTGAACGTCGAGGTTCGGGGGCCGTCCGACGGAGCGCCCCTCCTGCTTCTGCACGGCTGGGGACGGAGCCTGAAGGATATGCGCCCTCTGGCTCAGGGCCTGGCCGACGCCTATCGGACGCATGCCGTCGACCTGCCGGGCCACGGCGCCTCTCCCCCGCCTCCCGAGCCGTGGGGCGTGTCCGAGCACGCTCAGGCGCTGAGCGACTACATTCGGGACGACATCCAATCGAGCGTCACTGTGATTGGACACTCAAATGGGGGACGAATTGCGCTCTACATGGCCAGCAGACCTGGCCTGTCTTCGCTCATCGATCGACTTGCCCTCATTAGTCCGTCGGGGGTGGAACCTGAGCGCTCCTGGTCCTACCACCTGCGGTCGACCCTTGCGACGACCCTCAAGGCCCCCGTGCAGATTCTTCCCTCCTCCCTTCAGGGTCCCGCTCAGGATTGGCTCCGGCACTCGCTCGTCTGGCGCTTGCTCGGCTCCGCCGACTACAATGCCCAGGAAGGGGTCATGCGGGAAACGTTTGTCAAAACCGTCAACTACCACCTCGACGGGGAGCTACGACGAATTCAAGCCCCGACACTGCTTTTTTGGGGCACAGCGGACGATGCCGTCTCGCGCCGGCAGATGGAGGTGATGGAGGCAACCATCGACGACGCTGGGCTCGTGGAGCTCGAAGGAGCGGGCCACTTCGGCCATCTCGACCAGCCCGAGCCGGTGCTTTCCGGCCTCCGGCATTTCCTGGAAAACTCGTAGGTACGGGCCGGGCTCGTCTTGCACGGGTGCGGTGTGTGTCCAAAGTTTATTGGTCGATTCGAGCCCAAGCAATCAGCGATCGGGTCGGCTGCCCCTCACCACGTGCCTCGCGACGTATGACGACTGCTCTCGTTGTCCTCGGTGTCATCGCGACCTTGTTCGCCGGATGGCGGGCCGGACGGCGCGTTCGGTTCTTCCTCCACATCTTTCAGCTCGAGACCTACAAGTTCGACCGGTACGGGCGCTGGATGGCCGAGCGCATCGGTTCCATAATTGTGCGTCCCTCCCACGGAGCAGGGGCCGCTGTGCTCCTTCTGGGAGGCGCGGCCGTCTCGTTCGTCGACCCGGCCTGGGTGGCCCTCGCCGCGCTGCCAGTGTGGACGGTTGCGTTCATCTCGTCGCGCCGCTACCGGAGCGAGGAGGAGAAGAAGCCCCTCTCGTTCACCGAACGAATGACGCGCCTGGCCATCCCCGTCTGCATCTGGACCCTCCTCCCCGTTGCCTTCGGCGGCCTGTACGGGTGGACGCTCGGCACGCCGACGGGCGTGCTGTGGTATCTCGGGGGCTTTCTCGTAGCCGACCTGGGGGCGCCGCTCTGGGTAGCCCTCGGCGCCGGGCTCATGCACCCCGTCGAAACCGCCATCCAGAAGGGCTTCAAGCGCCAGGCGCGGCGCCGGCTGCGAGCACGCTCGGACCTGACGGTCGTCGGCATTACCGGCTCGTACGGCAAGACGAGCACCAAATTCATTCTCGCCGAACTCCTGCGGCAAAAGTACAACGTGTACGCCACGCCGAGCTCCTACAACACGCCGATGGGGCTCTGCCTGGCCGTCAACGAGCACCTCAAGCCCGAGCATCAGGTCCTCGTGCTGGAGTACGGCATCCGCTATCCCGGCGACATGGACGAACTCTGCGACATTGCCGAACCGGACACGGCGGTCGTAACCACCGTCGGCGTGGCGCACCTCGAAACGATGGGCACCCAGGCCCGCATCGCGGCAGAGAAGGGGACACTCGTCGAGCGGACGTCTCCGGAGGGTCCCGCCATTTTGAACATGGACGACGAGCGCGTGGCCGCCATGGCGGAACGAACCGAGGGTCCGGTGTGGCGCGTGTCGACCGAGGGCCATCCCGACGCGGACCTCACCGCCCACAACATCCGGTACGACACGAGCGGTACGTCTTTCGAGGTAACGGACGACACGGGTACGACGGCGTCGTTCAAGACTCAGCTTCTGGGCCGTCACAACGTGCTCAACGTGCTGCTGTCCGTGGCCGCGGGGCGCTCGATGGGCCTTCGGCTGCGACAGATGGCCCACGCAGCGCGGCGTCTCGACCCGATCGAGCATCGCCTTCAGCTCCGCGAGCGCGGGGAGGTGACCATCATTGACGACGCCTTCAACTCGAACCCCGTCGGCGCGCGCAATGCCGTTGAGATTTTGAGTGAGATGGGCGAGGGCCGGCGCGTGATCGTGACGCCGGGCATGGTGGAGCTCGGTGACCGACAGTGGGACGAGAACGAGGCCCTCGGCCAGTTCATCGCGCAGCACGACCTCGACCTCGTGGCGCTCGTCGGAGACGAACAGACGGCCCCTATTCAGGAGGGCCTCTCAGCAGCCCAGTTCCCAGACGAGCGGGTCAGGGTGTTCTCTTCCCTTTCCGATGCCCAGGGCTTCCTCAAGCAGCATCTTGAGCCCGGCGACGTGGTGCTCTATGAGAACGACCTCCCCGACCAGTACGGGGTGTAATCCGGGTTTCGTTACGTACTGTCGTGGTCTCCGTCAACCGATCTGCCTGTCACTGAGGAGATTGTCGGCCGCAACGATGCTCACGTAAAAGGTTGGAAGGTTCAGAAGCTGTTTGGCGGACTGTCTATGGCCTGCGACTTCGCGGATCTTGTGCAGAA
>CAZRPQ010000283.1:0-3952 GCA_964601725.1 uncultured Salinivenus sp.
GTCATGAAGGCGCTCGCACTGCCACGGACTACGCGTCGAGGCTGGTGCCGAGGGCCGTAGTCAGGTCCTCGACGAGGTCGTCCGTCCCTTCGAGGCCGACGGAGAGGCGCACGAACCGCTCAGTGATGCCGAGTTCGTCGCGGACCGCCGGATCTACGTTCTTGTGCGACGTGTGGATCGGCTGCGTAATCAGCGTCTCAACCCCGCCGAGGCTGGGGGCGCGGATGGGAAGGGAGAGCGTCTCGAAGAACGCATCGATGTCAGCCCCCGGACCGAGATCGAAGCTCACCATGCCGCCGAAGCCGTCGAGAAGGGCGTGGGCCCGCTCGTGGTGGGGATGGGAGGGAAGGCCGGGGTAGCGCACGCGGGCCACGGCGTCGTGCGTCGCCAGGGCTTCGGCAACGGCGTGGGCGGTCTCGTTTTGCTGTCGCACCCGCACGCCGAGGGTTTTCAGGCTGCGGTGGAGCAGGAAGCAGGCGTGCGGATCGAGCATGCCCCCGAGCAGCTTCGTCGTGTACCGCACCGGGTCCAGCACGTCCGACGGCCCCGCCACCACACCCGCCGCGAGATCCGAGTGGCCGCCGAGGTATTTGGTGCCGGAATGGAGCACGACGTCGAACCCCAGCTCGGCCGGGCGGACGTTGACCGGGGAGGCGAAGGTGTTGTCGATGACGGCCACGAGGTCGTGGGCCTCGGCGAAGTCCACCATCGCCGCCAGGTCGGGCACCTCCAGGAGGGGGTTCGCGATCGACTCGGCGTAGAGCACCTTGGTGTTCGGCTGGACGGCCGCGGACCATGCCTCCGGAGAGTCCTCCGTGACCAGCGTGTGTCCGACGTCGAAGCGAGGAAAGAGGTCGTCGAAGAGATCCAGCGTGCCCCCGTAGAGGCCACGCGGCGCCACGAGGTGGTCCCCCGCGTCCAGAAGACTCAGGAGGGCCGAGGAGATCGCCGCCATCCCGCTCGCCGTGACGAGGGCGCTCTCGGTCTGCGTGAGGGCCGCGAGCTTGTCGTGGAGCGCCTCGTGGTTGGGGGAGTCGTTGTAGCGGATGTACCGGGGCGGTACCTCCGGATCCTCGTGGGTATAGGTGGCCGACTGAAAGATGGGGAGGGTAACGGCCCCTTCAATGCGCGGATCGGGCTCGCCGGCGTGGACGGAACGGGTATCGAGGGTGGGCATGATCGGGAGGGAAACAGGGAGGCAGCCGCTACAGGCTCGAGGACAGCGACCGGTTGCGCAGCTTCGACTGCAGGGACGAGACGTCATCCTGGAGGTCAGACTCTGACTCCAGTGCCTCCTCGATCTTCCGGTAGGCGTGGATGACTGTTGAGTGGTCCCGGCCGCCGAAGCGGGACCCGATGTGGGCGTACGACTCTTCCGTGAGTTCGCGGCAGAGATACATCGCAATCTGGCGGGCCTTCGCCACCGATTGCTTCCGAGACCGCGAGAGAAGGTCGCCCTTTTCGAGACGGAAATAATCGGCCACCTCTTCGATGATGTCCCCCGCGTCGAGGGACGACTGCTCGTGGTCGGTGTGCTCCCGCAGGAAGCGACGGGCCGTGTCCAAGTCCAGTTTTTTATCGTCGAGCTGGACGAGGGCCGTAAGCCGGGTGAGGGTGCCTTCGAGCTGGCGCACGTTCGAGTCGATGCGCTGGGCGATGAGCTCCAGCACGTCGGGGGCGACCGCGATGTCCTGCCGGGCGGCCTTGCGCTGGAGGATGGCGATCCGGGTCTCCAGGTTGGGGCGCTGGATGTCGGCACTCAGGCCCCACTGGAAGCGCGAGAGGAGGCGCTCCTCAATGCCGGGAATCTCGGCGGGGGGGCGGTCGGCACAGAGGAAGATCTGCTTGCCGTTCTGGTGGAGGTCGTTGAAGATGTGGAAGAACTCTTCCTGGGTTTTTTCCTTCTCGCCGAAGAACTGGACGTCGTCGACGATGAGGAGGTCGGCCTGGCGATAGTAGCTCGAGAACGCCGCGATCCGGTTTTCCCGAACCGACTGCACGAACTGGCTCGTGAAGCGGTCGCTCGACACGTACAGCACGCGCTCGGCGGTGTCGTGCTCCAGGGCGTAGTTGGCCACGGCCTGGGCCAGGTGCGTTTTGCCGAGCCCCACGCCGCCGTACACGAGAAGCGGATTGTAATTGGTGCTCCCGGGCTCCTGGGCCACGGCGAACGCCGCGCTGCGGGCGAGCCGGTTGCCGTCCCCCTCGACGAACTCGTCGAACGTGTACTCGGGCCGAAGGTGTTGCTTGGCCTGTTCGTAGAGGGCTGAGCGCTCGTCGGGGGAGCCGTCCCCCCTCCGCTGCGGGGGGGGGGACTCGTCGTCGGACGCCTCCTCTTGCGTCTTCGGCACGGCCTCCTCCGCGACGTCGGTCGAGGGGCGAGACGACGAGCGCTCAGGGGACGATGCGGCGTGTCCCTGGGACGAGGACTGCGATTGCGAGGCACGATCGACCGCACGGGTGCCCGCTGGGGCGGACTCGCTGACCGAACCGGACGGCGTGGACTGCACCGAGGCGGGGTCGTTCTGGGGGTCGTCCGCTGAAGACGAAGAAGAAGCAGAGGAGGTCCGGTCCGGGGACGAAGACGAGGTGGTGTCATCATCCTCATCAGAAGAGGGCTCGGAGTCGGCCGTAATCTCCTCGGGGCGATCCTCCTCAGGGGCGACCTGGTAGGCCACGTCCGTCGGCTCCCCAACGGCGTCGGACACGGCCTGGCGAATGGAGCGCTGAAATCGACTGCGCAGGTACTGCACCCCAAAGGGCGTGGGCACTTGCAGCCTAAGGGTGGGCGCGCCCTCGTCGGTGTCAAGGCCGAGGGGCTGGATGGGGTCGAGCCAGTTCTGAACCGTTCGCTCCGGAAGCGTCTCGCGGAGATCGCGGAGAGCGGTACCCCAAGCGTCGGAGGCGGACGGAACCATAGATGAGGGGAAAGCCGTGCGTTGGCGACGACAGAGAAGCGGCGCCGGCGGAGGGCTCAAATCGACGCTTGCACAACGTAGACCATAGTCATCCAGAACGCAACCGCATCCTGGGAGAATTTACAGAGGAGCGGCTTCGCGGCGCTCAGGGACCTTTCGGGAGAACTGCCTCCACGCCTCCCAGGAGAGCGGGAATACGGACTCCCGTGCAAAAGGTCGGCAGAGCCCGTAGGATCCGTCCCCGTTTCGGCGCGTTCGGGACGCCGAGCATTCTAACGTTAAAACGTTGAACACTATAGGGTTACGGAAAAAACGGCGGTCTTCCAGTTGCCGGCTTCGGTGTATTTTCGGGCACACACGATGGAGCCAAAACGGTACAACCGTTGGGAGAAGACGAGGTTATACTCGCGCCGATCCTCGAGCAGGTGCTGCTCCGATCGCGGGACCCCGACCGGAGGGCCTTCCGTGCACGCTCCCCCGGGAATCCGTTGGAGAAAGACGAGGCGTGCAGGGAGAATTCGGTCCGTATCGGGACCTCTGCGTTCCCCCGTCGGAGCGACGGGGCACCGAACGCCGTTCAGTCAGAATGAACGCTCAGGGATTTGTTTCTAGAGGTTTCCGCGACGTCCCTGCTCGCGCTCAATGGCCTTGAAGAGGGCCTTGAAATTCCCTGCGCCGAACGACCGGGCCCCCTCTCGCTGGATGATCTCGAAGAAGACGGTGGGCCGATCCTGCAGCGGCTTGGTAAAGATCTGAAGGAGGTACCCGTCCGGATCCCGGTCCACGAGGATTCCCAACTCCTCGAGCGCGTCGATGGATTCGTTGATGGAGCCCACGCGCTCAGTGAGCACCTCTCGGTTGTAATACGTGTCCGGCACGTGGAGGAACTCGACGCCCCGGCGCCGGAGCTCCCGGACAGCGTCGATGATATCGTCCGTCGCGAGGGCGACGTGCTGTACGCCCGGCCCGCGATAAAATTCAAGGTACTCCTCGATCTGGCTCTTCTTCTTGCCCTCAGCCGGCTCGTTGATGGG
>CAZRPQ010000284.1:0-3950 GCA_964601725.1 uncultured Salinivenus sp.
CACGCCACCACGCCGACACGCAACCACGCACACACGCAGATGGAAGACACAATCGACATGGAGGAGGCGCGGCGCAAGGACCCGGAGGCCCTCCGGGACGCGCTGGTGGACCAGCTCGGCCACCTCGTCGACGAGGTGACGGCGCTGGGGACGGTCGTGGACGACCTGCCCGACGGGATTCTTGAGGGGCGGCCCGCGCCAGATACGCTCACATTGAAGGAGCTCTACGGCGCCATCGCTACGCTCGACGCGGAGGTGCGCCGGCCCCGGGTCGAGCGAGTGGTGAACGAGGACACCCCTGCGTTGGGGCCAATCGACATCGATGAGGAGGTCCACGACGCCGGCTGGAATGACCGGAAGATCGGGGCCATCCTCGACCAACTGAAAGACGCCCGGCGCGCGCTGACCGAGCGCCTGGAGGCCCTTCCCCTCGACGCCTGGCCCCGCACCGCCACGCTAAACGGGGAGACGCACGACCTCTTCGAACTGGTCTACCGCATGACCCAGGACGACCTCCAGCGACTCCGCGATCTCGGCTACCGCCTCCACGGTGCCCACCTCACCGACCGCGACGAGCCCCTACCCACCTAAATGCGGAGTGTGGAGTTCGCGATGTGGAATTGGCCATCGCTCATTCCATACTCCACATTCCACAATCCACACTCGCACATGGCCAAAGACACGGGTCCGTCCTACGACGATCTGGCCACGGCCTTTCGGCACCAAAACTTCGACCCCCTCTACTTCTTCTTCGGGGAGGAGACATTCCTCATCGACGAGCTGCAGGAGTTGCTCATCGAGGAGGCGCTCGACCCGAGCCAGCACGACTTCAACCTTGACGTGGTGTACGGGTCGGAGACCGAGGCCTCGGAGGTCATCGGGCTGTGCCAGGGCTTTCCGGCGGGCGCGCCGAAGCGGGTCGTGGTGGTCCGCGAGTTCGAGAAGCTCGAGAACAACCGCCAGTTCAAGGACTACGCCGAGCAGCCCAATCCACAGTCCATCGTCCTGCTCACCTGCACCACGAAGCCCAACCTGTCGGCCCACCCATATCGCGCCCTGAAAGAGAAGGCCACATGGTCCCAGTTCCGGTCCCTCTACGACAACGAGATGCCGGAGTGGATTCAGGACTACGTGCAGGGGCAGGGCTACGAGATCGAGCCGAAGGCCATCCAGATGCTCGCCGACTACGTGGGGACCGACCTGCAGCGAGCCGCTAGTGAGATTGAGAAGCTCGTGACGTTCGCGGGCGATCGCACGGAACTCACGGCGGACGACGTGCTTGCCGCCAGCGGCCAAACCCGCGAGTTCAACGTGTTCGAACTGCAGAGCGCCCTCGGCGAAGGCCGGCACGCCGACGCGCACCGCATCGCCGAGCGCATCCTCCAGCAGGCGTCCAATCCGCGCAGCGAGGCCATCATGATGGTGGCTGTGCTCAACGGCTACTTCGACAAGCTATGGAAGCTGCAGAAGCCGGGGGCCCTGCGCGAGAACAAGTACGAGCTTGCCAGCTATATCGGCGTGAATCCGTACTTCGTCGAGGAATACAAGCACGCGGCGCAGCGCTACGACCGGGCCACGATTGCCGATGCCTACTCGGCGCTCGTGGCGGCGGACTACGAGTTGAAGGGTGGGGCAGCCCGCGACGCCTCCCTCGTGATGACGCTCCTGCTGCGTCGCCTCCTGCCGCCCGAGGCGCGTCCCGCCGCTGCGTAGGGGCCGCGCCAGAGTGAGACTCCAAAACGAATCGACCACTGCGAGGGGCGACCGAGACGAGCAGAAGCTGCGGCCGTCCTCGGCTACGGTCGGGAATTCATAGAAACAAGAAAGGGCGCATTCGAATACGTATCGCGGACGCTTCATCCCGAATGCACTCGGGCTCCCAGCCGGCGCAATGCAAGGCGCATCACGTCCTCTCCCCGCCTCACGACCGGGAGGAGCCGCGGACTGCTCGGCTGGATGACCGCCCACTACTACGTCGACGACTACAAGCACACCTGGTGATCGTCTGCCATGCGGACCCCTGAATGCCCCTTCGACGGCGAGGCTCCCGGCGACGGGGCCCCTTCCTACGAGTGGCTCGACGAGTGGCTTTGTGAATACGTGGACGGCACGATGGACCCGTCGGTTGAGGCGGTCTTTGAGCAGTACGTGGAGGCCAATCCCGAACTGAAGGCCCACGTGGAACGCCTCCGCCAGACGCGCGAGATTCTCCGTAACTGCGACGCTCCCGAGACGCCCTTGCCGGAGGAGGTGCAGACGGAGGCGTGCAGCGAGGTGGAGACGGATCTGCTCCAGTCCCCGGCCGTCCTCCCAGACGAGACAGGCGAACGGTCCGCGGCGGCGCTGGGCATTGCCTCGTCGATCGCCATGGCCCTCGTCGTCGGCTTTTTGGCTGGGTCCATGCTCGTGGATCCGGACACATTCTCCCCGGCGTCGATGGTCTCAACCGCAGAAGAGCAATCTCCCTCCCAGACATTGATGCGGAGCGACGCGGCGTCTCGGCTCGGCCGCGCCCCGCCGACCCCTCAGTCCCAGGAATCTGCGCTCTCGGCGGGAGAGGCCCTCGCCCCGCGTCCCGCAGCGGCTCCGCTCTCAAGCCCGGACACGATGAACCCCCGCCCGGCCTTCACGACGGCCGGGGAATGATGAGGAGGCGCGGTCGGATTCGCGTCGTTTTGACGGGTGCGCCGAACATGGTCCGCCCCGTCTCGTTAGGAGGATTCCATTCGACATGGGCTCTTAGCTCAGCGGTTTAGAGCGCTCGCCTCACACGCGAGAGGTCCCTGGTTCAAATCCAGGAGGGCCCACCGTTTCCTCCCGTGAGCCCCTGTCCAATCAGGGGCTTACGCATGTCTGACCCGAGCACGTGCGCATTTCCTCGTCTGTGTGCGTCAATTCGCGGCTCAGAGAAAAGCTGCTGCCGTGTTCCCCCTCCTCATCCGCCTCGATTTCGTCCTCGCCGTCGCGCTGCTCGTCGTGGCCCCGCTGGGGCTCCTCGTCGCGTCCGTGCGGCGGCCCACAGTTCGGGGACACCTCCTGGCCTACTGGCGGGCCTCGTCGCTGCTCATGGTCACGGTGTACCTGATGATCGGCGGCCGGCCCGTGGCGTTCGTGGCGGGCACCGCGGCCCTCGTCCTGATCCCCCTCGCGCTGCACTACGGAGACGCCCTGTTCGTGGCGGGGCCGTCGTCCCTGGGCGAGGAGCCGGTCGCGACCTGGTTCCGGCGCTGGCGAGTGGCGGCCACCGTCTTTTGCGGGGGAAGTCTGCTGCTCACGCTGCCCGCGCTCCGCTGTGCCGGGGACACCGCGGAGACGGGCTCATTCTGCGCGGCATGGCTGGGGCCGCCCCGCGAGTTGCACCGGGCCCTTCACCCGTCGCTTGACCCCGTGGGCCTCGGGGAGGCCGCAATTGGCGGACTGGTCATCTACGGAGGGTATCTGGTGGCGTCCGGGACGCGCCTGCTCCGCAACGCCCGGAGCAATACGGAATCTGCCTCGTGACGACGCCGTCGCCGGGCAGCACTGCGTCTCCTCGACGTGGCGCTATGAACCCGGGACTACGCCCCGTCCTGCGCGGCCCTGTCCGCTGTGCAGAACTGCCCGAGCCAAGGAATCGTCCCGTCGAAAACGTTCGCGAAACGGATCGATCCGTTCCGAGCGGATCTCACCGGAGCTACCGCTGCGGGAAAAATTCAGCGCAGGAAGCGGTCCTGAGCGGGATCCGACGGATTATACCGAATGCGAGCTTTCGATGTACACTTTCGCGCCCCCCCGTCCACGTAGAGGCGACCGGCCCGGTCGTCTCTGCAGCCAGGGTTGCGTTCCATTCCACCGGATTTGCTGATCTCGACGGCCATCGGGACCCTGCACAATGATCCTGAGCAGAGGGCATTAGTGTGCATGTTCTTCGACCTTCGACTGCAGCGTGAGCTGAATCTTTCCGAGGAGCT
>CAZRPQ010000285.1:0-3948 GCA_964601725.1 uncultured Salinivenus sp.
GCATTTGAGGCAAATCGCTATTGACTCAACTCACAGGTCTGGAATGCGACCTAACACTATGGATGCGTCACCGCTCTTCGATCCCACGTATTTGCCCATCATCGTGGGCACTCTGGTCGGGTTCGCCGTATTGGCGGCTTTGCTGCTCGTGCCGATCTCTCGGTTTCTCGATCGGGAGCAGGAGGTGGCCGAGGACTGGACGCAAGAGGCCCTCGCCGAACGGATGCGCGAGCGGCAGCAAACCGCTACAAACGGAACGGACGCTTCAGGAGAGGATGCGCGCACCTCCGGGGACGATACGAGCCCGACCCCTTCCGCCTCGTAGGAGCGCCAACGCGCTCTACTCAGAGGAGTCCTTGGAGGGGGAGACCCGGACCATCGGCCGGAGGGTGGCCAGCGTTTTCGGTCCGATGCCGCTTACTCGCTTGAGCTCCGTGACGCGCTGGAAGGAGCCCTGGCCCGACCGATACGATTTGATGCGCTTCGACAGGGCCGGTCCGATGCCGGGGAGGGCTTTCAGGGCTTTGCGGGACGCTGTGTTGATGTTAATTGGGGCCTCCGCGGAGGGAGAAGGGGCACTGGTCGCGGGCTTGGGGCCTTCCGAAGAGGCGGAGTCCGCGACCGGCTGTGCGACGAGGGAGTCGGCGGCCAGGGGCGGCACTTGTTGCTCCTGGACGTGACGCACGGTGAGGCCCAGCAGAAAAAGGGTGGCGAGCGTTAAGACCGCGAGGCCCTCGTGCCGGGTGATCGAGAGTCGCTGTTGCAGTCGGTAGAGCCAAATCATGGCGGAACGGGGATGTGTGGCGACCGGCACAATGCGCGATGACCTGTTGTATTTGGGCAGACACATTCATTCCTGAAATCTAACGTCCGGGATTCTGGCTCAGGAGCTGCTGGATTTGGTCGGATTGGGGTTTTCGTATTGCGTATGATCTAAGAACCGCCTTCCCGCAATATCCACTATACAATACGAGCCCACCACTCAGGCCGGCCATCGATCCCTGGCCGTACGTGCAGCCCCTCGTTCCGCAACGCACCGGCTAACCTGGATCGCCCATGGCGCAACGCTCGATCATTCGAACGGAAGCCGTCGTTCTGCGCAGCATCGACTACGGCGAGACGAGCCAGATCGTCACCCTTTTCACGCGGAAGAAGGGCAAGCTCGGCGTGATGGCGAAGGGGGCGCGGCGCCCGAAGAGCTCGTTCGGAGCCACCCTGCAGCCCATGGCGTACACGCAGGTGGTGTTCTACTACAAGCCCACCCGCACCCTGCAAACCCTCAGCGAGAGCAGTCACGTCGAGTCATTTCACCGGCTCCGCCGCGATCTGACGCCCATCACGCTCGGGCTGCGCATCGTGGAGCTCGTCGACGCCCTGATGGAGACCGAAGATGCCCAGCCGGAGGTCTTCGCGTTGCTCGTTCGCGCGCTGCGCCGCCTGAACGCGCGGGAGCCCCGCGCGGCCAATCTGTGGCCGTACGTGCAGCTCCAGTTGGCTCAGATCCTGGGGGTAGCCCCCGCCGTCGAGCGCGAGCGGGTGGAGGCAGTGACGGACGAAGGGGGACTGCTCTCGCTCGTGGATGGGGGGGTGTATCCCGACAGTGGTCGGGACCTAGCCCCCGACAGTAATCGGGACCGAAGCGGTCGGAATGCGGCGCCGGAGGAGTCCCGCCATGCCTCGCGGGCGGCTCTCCGGGCGTACGCCGTGTGCGCACGTGCGGATCTCGACACCGTGATGCGTCTGGAAATGACCCCTCCCGTTCGACAGGAGGTGGACGCTCTTGTGCGCGACTTTCTCCGGTATCAGTTCGACGACGCGTACCCGGATCGGAGCCGGTCGGTGATCGCTCAAATCGATGCGACAGAGGTTTGATCTTCTCCGGTGTTCTCGATACCCTTACTGTGTGGAATATATGTAGCCGGGCCAGCCGGCCTCCACCAGGGGGGCCGGCGCCGCCGTTCGCTAGCTGTGCGTTACCGCCTGCATCCGCCATGGGACGGAAAAAGCTTACCGCCAAGCAGCACGAATTCCTCCAGTTCCTCATCGACCATACCCACGAGACGGGCGTCTGGCCGACCTACCGGGAAATTATCGACCACTTCGACTACAGCTCGCCCAACAGCGTCACGCAGAACCTGAAGGCGCTCCACCGCAAGGGGCACCTCACGCGCGACGATCAGGGGTACCATCTTGCCACGCGCTACCAGGAGCAAGAAGAGCCGGGCATTCCCGTGAAGGGCATCATCTCGGCCGGGACCCTGCAAGAAGCCGTCGAGGCCGACCTTGGGACCATCACCCTCGACATGCTCTTCTCGAATCTCGATCAAATCTTCGCCATCCGTGTCTCGGGACAGTCCATGCGCGGAGCCGAGATCCACGATGGGGACTACGTTCTGCTCATCGACGAGGACATTCCCGAGGGAGGGATCGGAGCGGTGCTCTATGATGGCGAGACCTCCTTGAAGCGCGTGTACCACGACGAAGATGGGCTCCGACTGGAGCCGTGCAACCCGAAGTACGACGACATTCACATTCAGCCCGACGTGTTTGAGGAGGTAACCATCCTCGGCCGGTACGTCGGCCACGTCAATGAGAGCGGAA
Source organism: uncultured Salinivenus sp. (assembly GCA_964601725.1). Lineage (GTDB taxonomy): Bacteria > Bacteroidota > Rhodothermia > Rhodothermales > Salinibacteraceae > Salinibacter. Next base: position 2,602 of record CAZRPQ010000285.1, read on the forward strand.
TCTACAAAAAAGGACACAGCGGGAGCCCCGCGGCTCATTAGCATCCCCGCGGCGAGGACTTCCGCCTCCACATCTCTATGAGCGAATTGCCAAATTGGAAAGACAATCTCGGCCGCGAAGGGGGCCACTGGGACGATGGCCGCTGGTACGACATCCACCTGGAGCGCCGAATGCCGCAGGCGGTGCCCATGCTGGAGGAGCTCGCAATGGCCCTCCCGCCCCTTCCGCCCGGCGCCTCGGTCGGCGACCTCGCCTGTGGGACCGGCAATGCCGCCGCCACGGTGTTGGACGCCTATCCCCGAGTGGAGTTGGTTCTGATCGATGAGGATCCGGATCTGCTCTCCATCGCGCAGGAGAAAGTGGGGCAACTCACGCGAAATGCGGAGCCGCTTCAGGTGGCGGTGCCCACCGACGGAGCCCCGCTCCCTGGGGGGCCGTACGACCTCGTCGTGGCCTCGCTGGCCCTCCACGCCATCGTGGGGCACGAGGTAGACCGGGCCGAAGCCGAGTCTCGCTACGAGCTGATCTTCCGCAGCGTTCACGAGCCGCTCCGTCCCGGGGGGCATTGCCTCATTGGCGACCACGTGGGCACGCTCCCACTCTACCCCCAGCTCAAAGCCATGGAGCGGGCCGGCTTCACGGACGTCGATTGTGCGTGGCGGCAGGACGACTTCTTCGTGGCCGGGGGGCGGAAGAGTTCGTGAGAAGGGGGCAAATTCTACTGGTTCTGCCGACATTTTCGGCTGGGACCCGTGCTTCGGATCAGCCTCGTTCGTTGCGGATGCGCTGGTAGGTCTTATCGAGGTCCACGACGGGCTTCGGGTAGTCGGCCCCGAGCACGCAGTCGAACAGCTTCTGTTGCTCGTGGCTCATCTTGTGCGGCTCGTGGACGTACTCGTCGGGCACGCCCTCCAGTTGGGGGAGCCAGTGGCGCACGTACTCGCCGTCCTCGTCGTAGCGGTTGGCCTGCTTCACGATGTTGAAGTAGCGGGCCCGCGGGTCGTTGCCCACGCGCGAGTTGTACGCCCAGTTGCCCCAGTTGGAGGCCACGTCGTAGTCCACGAGGCGGGATTCGAAGTAGGCCGCGCCCATCCGCCAGTCCAGCTTCAGGCTCTGCGAGAGCATGCTGGCGACGTTCTGCCGCCCCCGGTTCGACATGTAGCCGGTCCGGTTCAGCTCGCGCATGTTGGCGTCCACGAACGGGATGCCGGTGGTGCCGGTGGCCCAGCGCTCGAACGACTCGTCGTGGTATTTCCAGTCGATGTCGTTGCCGATGATCCCGCCGGGACGGAAGAGCCGGTCGCCGGCGCTCCAGGTCACGTAGGTGAAGAAGTCGCGCCAGATGAG
>CAZRPQ010000286.1:0-3936 GCA_964601725.1 uncultured Salinivenus sp.
AGCTGTAGAAGCGGAGGTGCTCCTCCTCGATCGGCTCGACCGGCTCGGTCTCGTGGGTGAGGGTGTTGTAGAGGCGGAAGGTGGGGGATGACATGCGACCGTGCAGCTTTCGGGAGTGTCAGTTACGCGTCGAGCGTACCTAAATCGAGACCGATTGTGCCCCATCCGAAGTGGGGTCACTGGGGACTGATCGAGAAGGAACGTCAAAGAGCGGGGCGCGGGGTGGTACGAAGCTTCAAAAGCTGGTGGGAGTCCAATGGGACGATAGCGTACGGACGACCATCATCGTCGCTGAATTCGACCTCGTACGTATCCGAATTAAGCACTTCGACGATCGTGCCGACGTGTCCACGGCGAAGCTCGGATTCGGGCAGGTCTTCGGTCAAGACAACAGCGTCCAGCAAATCGAGGTCGTGGGGCATGGGGGCAGGGTTAACAAACGTAACAGGTAACCAATCGAGGAAACGTCTCATTTGATCGGACGATCCAGATACTGCAAATCTCGGCACGAAATGAGGCTACGTTCATCTCGAACTCGACCCGATACCGTGTGCCATGCTCATCTTCGAAGAGTCGCTCTGCGTTCTCCTCACGGATCGCAGTATGCAAAGCCGAGCGCAATTGCTCAGCATCGTCTTGAGTGAGCCCGAGCGCAGACTCGAACACGCGGGCTTTGTGTTTGCCGCGGGGATGAGCAGGGTTCAGACAATATTCCCGGAGCTTCCGAATCTCAACGACGGCCTGCTCTGCATTCGAGAGAGGCATCGCAGCACAGCGAATCGTTTCTCGGCGCGCCGTTTGTGGTCAGCACCCTGCTACCCTACTCCACGTCTTCGTCAGATTCCCGAGCTACGGATTCGTAGGCTGTCATTTCCACCGCCGAACGCTCCTCCCCGTACCACCGCGGGGGATCGTGGCCGTGCCCGCCCCAGGGGTGGCAGCGGAAGAGGCGGTGGACGCTCAGCACGAGGCCCTTCAGTACGCCGTACTCCCGAAACGCCTGAATCGCGTAGTTGGAGCACGTCGGTTGATACCGACACGTGCCGCCGAGGTGGGGCGACAGAATCAGCTGGTACGCCCGCACGAGCCCGATGAACAGGAGGCGGGGAAGCCGGACCAGGAAGGACCATACGCGGCGCATACGAGAGGGCGTGGGAGCGTGGGGGTTGGGGCGTGGGAGGGCGGGAGCAGGAGGCGCAGCGATCGGGGGGGCGGGTGCCAAGCAGGGCCTCTCGAAGCAAAGCCCTTTCGTCGCTCCAAGCTTGACTTGGGGCCCATCCGGTCGGAAGGGGCGGCTCTCCGACCGTCGGATGGGCTCTGAAAAAAGCTCGGAGTGGCGGGTTGTTCAGTGGGGCGATGGGAGCCTTTAGACGGTTCGCATACCCCACAGGTTCGAGCCTCAAGTGATGACGAACCATCGAGAGGGGGAAGCTTTCAAGGAGCCCTCCGATCTCTCTGTCTAAAAGCCTGTTCATGCATGCTGGCTCCCGATTCGCTTCTCGACGCTGTCACGTTCGACGACGACGGGCTCGTCCCCGCCATCGTGCAGGACGCCGAGACCGACCAGGTGCTCATGATGGCGTACATGACCGAAGCGACCCTCCGCGACACGCTCGACACCGGACGGATGGTGTACTGGAGCCGCTCCCGCCAGGAGCGCTGGGTGAAGGGGCAGACGAGCGGCCACGTGCAGACCGTGGAGGAGGTGCGGGTCGACTGCGACGGCGACACGCTGCTCTTCAAGGTGCAGCAGGAGGGAGGCGCCTGCCACACCGGATACCGCTCGTGCTTCTACCGCCGCGCCGAGGACGGAACCCTCGTGGCGGACGGGGACAAGGTGTTCGATCCGGACGCCGTGTACTCGGAGTCGTGAGGCAGGGGGGACGACGCCTCCACCGCCCGCCGGTGCACGGGCCTGCTCACTGTTCGTCCCCGAGGTACTCGGGGGCCTCCTCCGGGATCGTCCAGCGATAGACGGTATCGCCGTCCATGTCCACGCGTTTCTCCGGCTCCCACTCGCCCATGTCGAAGTCGTGGGACACCACCGGCGTGCCGGGCGTGAGCTCGTTGAAGAGCTTCGGCCGGAGTTTCTCGTTGACGGAGGGGAGCAAGTACAAGGTCACGACGGTCGCCTCGCTGATGTCGGTTTTGAAGAGGTCGCCTTCCCGGAATTCCACGAGATCACTGACCCCTGCCTTCCGGGCGTTTTTTCGGGCCTCCCGGACCAGTTCCGGGTCGATCTCGACCCCGACGCCCCGGGCACCGTACTTTTGGGCGGCCTGAATTACGATGCGACCGTCTCCGCTCCCGAGGTCGTAAACAGTGTCGCTCGAATCGACAGCGGCCATCTCCAGCATCCGGTCCACGACCGGCTTTGAGGTCGGCACGTACGGGACGTCGGACTGCTGGTCCTCGGGGGGCACCTCCAGGCCGGGCACCGGGATGGGGGAGCCCAGCGTGTCCGGCTCCTGGGCGTGGCCCGGCAGCGGGCCCCCGACAGCCAGGACGAGGCCGAGCAAGAGCAGCACGTACGAGAGGGTCTGAAGGCGCTTCATGGAGTGGGACGTGAAGGAAAAAGAGAGCGGCGAAGGAGGGAGATTGAGACGTGACCGTCAGGAACTCGATTCGAGGTCTCGATCTCGGCGGAGCAGGAGCAGGGGAACGCCGGCGAGAAGCACCCCGACGCCCAGCAGGGCCCCGATTCCGGTGTAGGCCACGCTCGACCAGAGCATGTACCCGCAGGCCGCACAAAAGGCGAGGGGCGTGAGGGGGTAGAGGGGCACCTCAAAGGGGCGAGGAATCTCCGGCTCTGTCCAGCGAAGAACGAAGAGGGACGCGCCGGCCAGGCCGAAGAAGAGCCAGAACACGGGGGCAGTGTAGTCGACCATCGACTCGAAGCCCTGCCGCGTTGCGGCCCCCACGCCGACGAGGGCCAGCGCAATGCCGCCCTGCACCAGGAGGGCGTTGGCGGGCGTCTCGGAATCGTCGTCCCAGCGGCCCAGGACCCGGAACAGGGAAAAATCGCGCCCGAGGGCAAAGGTGGTTCGCGCCCCCGTAAAAATGGTTGCGTTCGTGGAGCTGAGGGCCGCCGCGACCACCAGGAGACTGAGGAGTTGCGCCCCCGGCTCCCCCAGGGCCGCGCGCATGAGGTCGGCGGCCACGACGTCGGAGCCGCTCATGCCGGCCAGTCCCAGCCCTTCAAGATACGCCCAGTTGACGAGGAGGTAGAGGCTCGCAATCAGGCCGAGGCTCAGGAAGAAGCCGCGGGTCATATTGCGGCGGACGTCGCGCACCTCGGCCGAGAGGTAGGCCGCCTCGTTCCAGCCCCCGTACGTGAGCAGCACGAACACCATGGCCATCCCGAAGCTGCCGGATCCCCCGCCCGACGACGAGTTGGCGACCGCGTCTGTCGGGCCGGCGGCCGGGATGAGGAAGAAGCCGGCAACCACGATGACGAGCAGCCCGACGATCGTGGCGATCGTGAGGCCGCGCTGCACGTTCTTGCCCTGCCGGACGCCCACCACGTTGAGCCCGGTCAGCGCGATGATGGCCAGCGCGGCGTAGAGGGACGACGAGTAGGGGCCGAGGGACCAGAGTTCGGTGGCGTAGTCGCCGAACACGAAGGCGAGCAGGGCAATCGATCCGGTTTGGATGACGACCATCCGCGCCCATGCGAACAGGAACGCCAGCCAGCCTCCGAAGGCCCGCTGGAAGTAGTAGTAATCGCCCCCCGCGTGCGGGTAGGCCGTGGTCAACTCGGCGTAGCACAGGACCCCCACCAGCGACACCCCGCCGCCGAGCAGCCAGGCGAGGAGCATGACACCGCCTCCCCCCGTGTTTCCCGCCACGAGTGCGGGCGTCTTAAACACACTGGCCCCGATGACGACGCCAACGGTGAGGGCCACCACGTCAAACGTGGAAAGGGTCGACGCCAGT
>CAZRPQ010000287.1:0-3930 GCA_964601725.1 uncultured Salinivenus sp.
TCGGCAAGCTCCTCTGCATCGGCCGCAACTACGCCGAGCACGCCGACGAGATGGACCGAGAGGTGCCGGAGACCCCGATGGTCTTTTTGAAGCCTGCGTCCGCCCTCATCCGGACGGGCCAGCCCGTTCGCCTTCCCCCGCAGTCCCAGGATGTGCACCACGAGGTGGAGCTGGTGGCCGCCATCGGAACGGCGGGGAAGCACATTTCCCGGGACGAGGCCCTCGACCACGTCGCGGCCTACGCCGTAGGGCTCGACATGACGGCGCGCGACCTCCAGGCGGAAGCAAAAGAACGCCGCCACCCCTGGTCGGTAGCCAAAGGCTTTGACACCTTTGCCCCCCTCGGCCCCCTTGCCCCCGCCGGGGCGATCGAGGATCCCCAGGCCCTTACGCTCCGCCTCTCGGTGAACGGTACGGTGCGGCAGGACGCGAGCACCCGGGCCCTGATCTTTCCGGTGCGCGAGCTTGTGCAGTACTGCTCGGAGATCTTTACCTTAACCCCGGGGGATTTGCTCTACACCGGCACGCCGTCGGGGGTAGGGCCGGTGCAGGACGGGGACGTGGTTGAGGCGTCTGCAACAGGTCTGGAGTCGCTGCGGGTTTCGGTGCGACGCCCAGACTGAACCGGCCGCCGAGTCCGCGACGGGCGCGTGGTCCGTCGCCATCCCGTCTGCCCCCCCTCACGATCGGTAGTCTCTCGAATTAGCCCCTCTCCAGAGCTCTCATGTCCATGCCCCGCTTCACAGATCTCGATCTCCTCTTGAATCACGTCTGGGACGAAGTCGAGAGCGCGGCCGAGGATCCGGGCCACACGTATCGAACCCTCACGTTTGGCACGGTCCACGAGCAGGCGCCGGCCCTCCGCACGGTCCTGCTGCGGCGGGCCCACAGGGAAGACCGAGAGCTCCAGTTTCACTCCGACCGCCGCTCGCGGAAGGTGGAAGCTCTCCGCAACAACGACCGAATCGCCTGGCACGGCTGGGACGCCGAGGCCCGCGAGCAAATTCGTCTGTATGGCACCGGCTCCGTGCACCTCGACGACGAGGTGGCGATGGACCTGTGGGAATCCCAGTCGCCCGGGAGTCTCGACGTGTACGTCCGTCCGTCGGCGCCCGGGACTCCCCTTGATGAGCCCGGGGATGGACTCCGACCGGCCGTCAAGACGGAGCCGATTACGGAGGATGACGTGGCGGAGGGACGCCAGTACTTCGCCGCCATTCGGACCGTCATCGACCGGATCGAGTGGCTGCACCTTCATCCCGAGGGCCACTACCGGGCCCGCTACGAGTACCAAACAGACACGGAGGCGTTCGAAGGCACCTGGGTGGTTCCGTAGTGTTCGACGCAGGTCTTCAGGACGGCGAGGACGTGAGAGAACGACGGGCATACGCCTGGAGGATGTCCAGTGCATCCTCGACCTCGCCCATCGACACGTCCCGGTGGGTAGTGGCGCGGATCGTGGAGGGGCCGAAAGGGGTGAGGAGCACGCCTTCTCCCTGGAGGTCCTCGACGATCTCCGCGGCGCTGCCCGAGGGCACTTCGAAGATCGCGATGTTGGTGTCCACCTCCGCGGGATCGATCGTGAAGGGGGGACACTCCGCGAGACCTACTGCGAACCGATGGGCCTTTTCGTGGTCGTCGGCGAGGTGGGGGCGGTGGTGCTCCAGTGCGTAGAGCCCCGCGGCGGCGAGGATGCCGGCCTGACGCATCCCTCCGCCAAATTGCTTCCGGGTGCGTCGGGCCTCGTCGATGAGGGGCGAGGCGCCGGCGAGGACCGATCCCACCGGTGCCCCCAGGCCCTTCGAGAGGGCCACCCACACGAGATCGGCGGGCGACGCGAGGGTCTGCTCCTCGAGGTCGAGGGCCGTGGCGGCATTCCACAGGCGCGCCCCGTCCAGGTGAAGATACAGATCGTTGGCCCGAGCAACCTCCGCAAGGGCCTCTATTCGATCCAGCGAATAGACCACGCCGCCGGCCTTGTTGGCCGTATTCTCGACCGAGACCACGCGCGAACGGGGCAGGACATCGGCCGGGAGCCGAATGGCCGCCTCGACCTGCCCGGGCCCGAGACGACCGCGGTCTCCCTCCAGAGGGTGTAGTTGCACCCCCGACAAGATCCCCGCTGCGCCGGATTCGTAGTTGAACACGTGGCTCCCGCGTTCCAGAATGACCTCGTCTCCGGGATCTGTGAGAACGTGAAGACAGATCTGGTTGGCCATGGTGCCGGACGGCACAAACAGGGCGGCCTCTTTCCCCAGAACGGCGGCCACGCGCTCCTGGAGCCGGTTCACGGTGGGGTCCTCTCCGTAAACGTCGTCCCCAACCTCGGCCTCGTACATGGCCTGGCGCATTCCCTCAGAGGGGCGGGTCACTGTGTCGCTGCGAAGATCGATGGCCATAGGGGAGGGGAGTCCTCAGTTGTCGGAGACGGTTCGTAGGGGGCCTCCGCTCCCAACCGATGCTGCACCTGTACGCCGGTCATCCACGGCTCCGCGAAGGTGTACATCCCGAGAGCAAGCGCACATTCCCCATAGAAGGTCGCGATGATTCCCAGCAACGCTGCGCCGACCGTTTGAGCACCCGTGAGGGCCGTGCGACGGCCAGGGGAACCGGGGCCAGCGGAGGATCCGCCTTCGACGGCGTCCGGTGCCAGTACGTTTGTAGACGACGGGTCCAGTGGAGCGGCCGGCCGCTCTTGCGGGTGGATGGGGGAATTGGGGAGGTTCACGGTGGGGGGCCGTGGACCGAAGAGCGGTTAACGGGAGATGTTGACAATCTTAAAGTTGACCGTTCCCGCCGGAACGTCGATGGCAACTTCCGTGCCCTCTTCTTTGGCCAGCAGGCCCTTGCCGATGGGACTCTCGACCGAGATTTTGTTCTGCGAGATGTCGGCCTCCTCCTCCGACACGAGCGTAAACGTCTGTTCGTCGCCGGTGTCGAGGTTCTCGACCGTCACGTCGGAGAGGATGTAGGCCTTGCTCTCGTCGACCGTGGACTCGTCGACGATGCGGGCCCGGGCGATCGTGTCTTCGATCTCCGCAATGCGGGCTTCGAGCTTGCCCTGTTCTTCCTTCGCTGCGTCATACTCGGCGTTTTCGGAAAGGTCGCCTTTTGCCCGCGCCTCAGCAATCTCGTCGGCGATCCGCGAGCGTTCCTTCGTCCGGAGACGGTGGAGTTCCTCTTTGAGGTCCTCAAGTCCCTCTTCGGTCATGTAGACAGTCTCGTCGTCAGCCATACTGCTGGGGTCCATTGAAACAGTAATTGCGTGAGTATAGGAGGCCACTTTGGCTAAAAGCCATGTCGGCCAAAAAAGGAACGCCACGGCCGGGAGCGGCAGCGGCGTTTCGTGACGCATTCGTCGAATACGGTCCCTTTTATTCGTTCCGGCGCGATTTAAGTTCCGTCCACTGAACCCGAAGAAGTTGCTTCAATGGGATTTGTGAAGCAGTTCGTACGGGGCTCCCCCCTCCACGAGGCCCCCGTGCGCGAGGCGTGAGCATGGACGCGAAGATTCGTGGCGTGGGGCGGTCGTTTTACTGTAGCTTTTTGAGATTAATCGCAGGATGCTCTTTTCCCTGTTCCCAGTCCCGAAGAATGGCTTCCAAGCAGGAAAAATTCCTCCTTCCCGGCCTCGAAGAAAATGCCGCCCGGACGACGGCGAAGACCCGAGCGCCCGGAAATTCTTCACTGCCCGAGTGAGCGGAGCGAACGAGTTTGAAGAATTTCAGGGGCCGAAGGTCATCCTCTGGGCGAAGTCGGAGCCGTCGTCAGGCATTTTCTTCACAGCCGTGCTCTTTTTGGTTCGTCCGCGAAAGCTTTCGGGATGAACATCTCTGGTCAGAAAGAAGCGGCATGCCGTGCTTTCAGAGGAAACTCCTGGAGAGAGCGTGGCCACACATGGAACTGCTAAGTAGACACGCAGAAATACGT
>CAZRPQ010000288.1:0-3916 GCA_964601725.1 uncultured Salinivenus sp.
GGTTGGTGCTCGTGGCCCTGCTCCTGGCGGGGTGTCGGGGGACGCAGTCCGACAACCCGCCCTTCCACATGAACCTGGACATGGACTTCCAGCAAAAGTTTGGGCCGCAGGAGGCCAATCCGTTCTTCGAGGACAATGCCGCTATGCGGACCCCGGTGCCGGGCACCGTCTCCCGAGGGCAGCTCCGGGCCGACTCGGCCCTGTACCGAGCCCGCACCGGATCGGGAGACTACGTGGAGGAAATTCCGATTGCCGTGACCCAGGAGGTGCTGGAGCGAGGGAAGGACCGCTACAACATTTACTGCTCGGTCTGCCACGGCAAGACGGGCGCGGGCAACGGCATCATCATGCGGGGCGACTACGGGTACACGCCGGCCTCCAGCTACCACGTCGACCGCCTCCGCAACGCCCCGGACGGGTACATCTACGACGTGATCGCCAACGGCGTCCGCAACATGCCGGCCTACGGGCAAAAGGTGCCCGTGATGGACCGCTGGGCCATCGTCGCCTACGTCCGCGCCCTCCAGCGGAGCCAAAACGCCTCGCCCGACGACGTGCCGGCGGACGTACAGGCACGGCTGGACGTAGAGGACAGCGCCGACGCACCCGCACAGGCCAGTGCAGAGTAGCCTCCCCTCCACCCTCCACTCCCACGCCCTCCACTCTTTCCCCGGTCCCTCGCGGTTCCGAACTGACTTCCCGATGCCATGGCCGACTCAATCAATCGAAGTTCCATTCTGGAGTGGCTGGTCGATCCGATCCAGTCGACGAGCGATGCCGCGAAGCGGGCCTACCGGTTCGTGGGCGACCGGCGCGCCTGGATCGTGCCGCTGGCCCTGGGCATCGCGCTGCTGACGATCAGCGCTCTGGGCCTGTTTCAGAGCCCGGACGACTTCTTCTTCGCCTATCTCGCGGGATGGTCATTCCTGCTCACCACGGCCTTGGGGGGACTCTTCTTCCTCGTCTTTAACCATCTCACGCGGGCGCACTGGAGCGTCGTCGTCAACCGCATCAATGAAGCGCTGGTCTGGGCATTTCCGCTCCTTTTGCTCCTGGGGCTTCCGCTCCTGTTCGGCATGCACGACCTGTACCACTGGACCCACGAGGGGCTCTACGACCCGAGCAGCCCCCAGTACGATGAGATACTGGCGGGCAAGCGCTCGTACCTGAACGTTCCGTTCTGGAGCGTGCGGATCCTCGTATACTTCGCAGCCTGGACCCTGCTCTCGTACCGGCTCTACACCTTCTCGCTGCGGCAGGACGTGGATCCGGATCCCGCGATACAGAAAAAACTACGGAGCACCAGCGCCTGGGGCCTCCCGCTGCTGGCGGTGACGACGGCCTTCGGGAGCTACGACATCCTCATGTCGACCGATCCCCACTGGTTTTCCACCATCTTTGGGGTCTACTTCTTTGCCGGGGGTATTCTCTGCGCGGTGGCCACAATCTCGCTGGTCGTCCTGCTGCTCCAGCACACTGGGGGGCTTTTGCAAAATGTGATCACGCCGGAGCACTACCACGACCTCGGGAAATACCTTTTCGGCTTCGTCGTCTTCTGGGCGTACATCGCGTTTAGCCAGTACATGCTCTACTGGTACGGCGGCATTCCGGAGGAGACGGTGTGGTTCCAACACCGCCTCATGGGCGGATGGGGCTGGCACAGTGCCTTCCTCGTGCTCTTCCACTTCTTGGTGCCGTTTTTTATTCTTTTGCCCCAGGCCACGAAGCGCTCCTCCGTCATCATGGGCGTGATGTCGGTCTGGGTAATCGGGATGCACTGGTTCGACATTCACTGGATCGTGCTCCCGGTACTGCGAGACGGCGGCGGATTTCACTGGCTCGACTTTACGTGCTGGTTGGGTTTGACGGGGATCTTCGCGGGGGCATTGATGTACCGGCTGAGTCGTCATCCACTTGTGCCACAAAAGCACCCATACCTGGGAGAATCGCTTCGGTTTGAGAACATGTAGCGGACCGAACGGGGGCCCGCACACGCGGCCCGAAAAGGAGCCTTGAGGATCTTTTCCGGTGATTTTCACCCGGGATTCCGACCCTCTGTTGAGCCCTTTGCGTTCGTTCCATCCGATTGATTACCCTTTCTTTTCGCGCCATGGATTCCGAAGAAGTACCGTCGCCGTCCCTTGTGGCTCCCACCGATGCAATTTCGGTAGACGGGAGCGAGGTGACGTTCGTCTGGGAGCCCGTGGAGGGTGCCGAGGCCTATCGTCTTCAGGTGGCCCCCACAGCTCGTTTTGAGGACCTCGTCGTCGACGTAGACGTCGGGAACGAAGCGGCGGTGACGGTCGGGAACCAGTTGCCCACCGACGGCCAGACGTTCTTTTGGCGCGTCCTCATTGGTCCAGGCGCCGAGGATGAGGAAAAAACCAGTCCCGTGGAGAGCTTTATCACAACCACGGAGGCCGATGCTGACTCTGAGGTGCCATCGCCCAGCGACGAAGAACCCGTGACGGAACTTGCGCGGGCTGCTCGGCGCGAGGCCACCACCGAGACCTTCGATTTCGAAGATCAGTTCGAGAGGGAGAAGGAACGCGGCGTGGCCTACGAGGGGGTGGCGGCGAGTCAGATTATGGGAATCTCAGGGTCGATTATCCTCGTGATTCTCGTGGCCGTCGCCATCATTTTCGGCTGGTTCGAGCAGGTCACGCAGAACACGCAGGCGGAGGCCGCTGACCAACAGACGTACGACCAAATTCGCCAGGCGGAACTGGAGGCGACGCAAAAGCTCCAGCAGTATGAGGTCGTCGACGAAGAGGAAGGGGTTTACCGCATCCCGATTGATCGGGCCATGGACCTCATCGCGACGGAGGAGTACAAGCAACGACAGCAACAGTCGCAGTAGGTCCGTCCCTGGGAAATTCCGAGTTGGCAAACCATTGACTCTTGGCCGGCATCCCCCTCGCGTCTGTGAGGACGCACCCCCGAGCTGAGATGGCGTTCCCAGTTGGGAAAAGAGGCAACCTTTCGTACCCACAACCAATCACGACATGGGTGATTTTTGGCTTCCCGAAGCGGCGTCTACAATGGCACCGGAGGTCGACAGCCTCTTCAACTTCGTAACCGTCGTCAGCACAATCCTGCTCGTCGGCGTCGTTGCGGCGATGCTCTGGTTCATATACCGGTATCGCCGCCAGGATCCTGCCGAACGTCCGGCCCCCGTACAGGAGAGCAGGGTGTTGGAGATCTCATGGATCGTAATCCCTACCATCCTGGTCCTGCTCGTCTTCAACTGGGGATTCAAGTCGTTTGTGAAGCAGAAAACCATACCGCCGGATGCGTATGAGATCCGGGTCCAGGCTCAGTCGTGGAGCTGGCTATTCGAGTATCCGAATGGAGCCACGTCGGACACGCTCTACGTGCCGGCGAACAAGCCGGTGAAGACCACCATGAGCAGTCGGGATGTCATCCATAGCTTCTTTGTCCCGGCGTTTCGGGTGAAGCAGGACGTGCTGCCGAACCGGTACACGTCGGTCTGGTTTGAAGCCACAGAGAAGGGAACGTATGATCTGTTCTGCACCGAGTATTGCGGGCGTGGGCACTCCGAGATGGGGGCAGCGGTGAAGGTGGTGTCTCAGGAGCGGTTCGACGAATGGGTCGAGAGTGCCGGAACGCCGGAAGACATCCCCCTCCCCCAACTGGGAGAGCAGCTGTACGAGCAGCGGGGCTGTCAAGGCTGTCACAGTCTGGACGGGTCCCAGATGGTGGGGCCCACATGGGAAGGGCTCTATGGAACCACTGGGCGTGAGATGTCGGATGGATCGACGGTCACCGTCGACGAGAATTACCTTCGCACGTCCATTCTGAAGTCCAGCGCCAAGATCGTGCAGGGCTACCAGAACGTAATGCCCTCCTACGCTGGTCTTTCGGAGCGAGAGGTGACGGGCCTCGTCGAATTCAT
>CAZRPQ010000289.1:0-3881 GCA_964601725.1 uncultured Salinivenus sp.
CGGAATCGGCCTCCATCGCGTCGATGACGTCGGCCACCTGGTAGGCCATGCTCTCAATGGCGGCGCGGGCCAGATGCCCCTGGCTGGCGCCGCGCGTGAGCCCGGCAATGGTGCCCCGGGCATACTGATCCCAGTACGGCGCCCCCAGGCCTGTGAAGGCGGGGACAAAGTAGACCCCTCCGTTGTCGTCGACCGAGCGGGCCAGTTCTTCGACCTCGGCGGAGTTCCGGATGATCTGCAGCTCGTCGCGGAGCCACTGCACCACCGCGCCCGCAACAAAGATCGACCCCTCCAAGGCGTAGTGGGTGGTGCCATCGATCTGGTACCCGATCGTGGTGAGCAGGTTATGATCGGAGGTCACGGCCTTTTCGCCGGTGTTCTGCAGCATGAAGGCCCCGGTGCCGTACGTATTCTTGCCCAGCCCCGGCGTGGTGCACATCTGACCGAAGAGGGCCGCCTGCTGGTCGCCCGCCATGCCCGCGATCGGGACCTCGGCGTCGAAGGGGCCGGTTTGGGTGTGCCCGTACACTTCACTGTTATCGCGGACCTCGGGGAGCAGGGAGCGGGGGATGTCGAGAAGGTCGAGCATTTCCTCGTCCCACTGTCCCTCGTGGATGTTGTAGAGCATGGTCCGGGACGCATTGGTGGCGTCCGTGACGTGTCGCTTCCCATTCGTCATCCGCCAGACGAGCCAGCTATCGACCGTGCCGAAAGCCAGCTCGCCCCGTTCCGCCCGCCGCCGAGCCCCATCGACGTGTTCGAGCAGCCAGTGGAGCTTGGTGCCCGAGAAATACGCATCGATGATGAGGCCGGTCTTTTCCTGAATGGCGTCCAGGTAGCCCTGATCTTTAAGTCGATCGCAGATCCCGGAGGTGCGTCGGTCCTGCCAAACGATGGCATTGTGGATGGGCTCGCTCGTTTCCCGATCCCAAACAATGGTCGTCTCCCGCTGGTTGGTGATGCCAATCGCGGCCAACTCCTCCGCGTCCACGTCCGCCTTGCTCAACGCCTCGGAGGCAGTCCCCATCTGGGTCGACCAGATTTCGGTCGCGTCGTGCTCGACCCATCCGGGTTCAGGGTAAATCTGCTCGAACTCCTTCTGGGCGACCGTTTCAATCTGTCCGCTACGATCAAAGAGGATGGACCGGGAGCTCGTCGTTCCCTGATCGAGTGCGAGTACGTACTGGGGCATGTGAGGCTCAGTGTCGTCAACGAAGATCAATCCTTAGGGAAGGTCCGACGGGACAGTACCCACAGAGCCAAGGGCGTCGGCGTGGGACCAGTGCGCCCTGGAAGGGCCGCCTTGGAAGGGCTTACGATCTTGTGTCGCAGATTCAGCAAATGGTACCGAGATGGTCTGATGCTGACTTCCGGTGGGCAGATCTCGAGTAGCCCGCAGCTATCAAAGTCGAAGGACCGCGGCGGTACCACGCCAAATTCTGTGCTCGTCCAGTATAGGAAGCGCTTTTTTGAGTCGGTAGCGTAATCTTCCGAGAAAATGCTTCCATCTTCCCAAATCACCCCTATCTCCGGGTTTCCGTCCGCAATCGGGGATACTTCTGTTCAATTCTTCCTACAAGAACCCGAAGCAGCCTCCCCGGTTGGAACGGGGGTTGCTCGTTGGTCCGGAGACAACAGAATAAGACGATCGTATCCCCTCAGAGAAACGAGGGGACATGGGACACAGACCTTCGCGACTGCGTCCAGTTCCCCCCACCGAACATGTCCACGTCTCGTCATCCGACCCGGTATCAAGACAACTCGCAGTCCCTGGTGAATTACCGTTCGGGAGTCGGGGGCGACGACGCCCGGCTTTCGTTTTACGTCATCGAAGAGACGGTCCATCAGGTGAGCCTCCGGGCGCCTCATCTGACCTATTACGGCATGGTAGACGGAAAGGCCTCCGTAGACGCAGACGAGGACAGCCTGTCCTTTGGGGATGGGGAGTCGCTCGTCGTTCCGCCCCTTCAGACGATCACCGTAAGCTTTCCGGAGGCGGATCAAACGCCGGTCCAGTATCTCGTTTTAAAGATCGACCGGCAACAGGTGCGCACAGTGCTCGACCGGATTACCGATAAGGACCCCCAGGAAGGCGTGTCTCGGGGCTGGACCCCACAGGAGCGGGCCTACTCTCATATTGAGGAGAATGAGGGGGTCGCCAAAGTGCTGAATATGGTCGCGCATCTGTTTCGCGAGGATCCTCCGCACCGCGACCGTCTCCTTGATCTCAACGCGATGGAGCTGCTCATTCAGATGCTCCAGACCTCCTCGCGTCCACTGCTCATTGGAGAGTTTCCCCGCAGCACCTCTTCCGGCGGGCTGGCCGCGGCCGTACAGTACATCCAGGACAACCTCGACCGACACATCTCGATTGATGAGCTGGTGCAGGAGGCCTGCATGAGCAAGTCCAGCTTCTATCGGCATTTTAGCGACGAATTTGACATGTCGCCGCTCGAATACATTACCCGAGAGCGCGTCGTCCGCGCCCGGGAACTGCTGTCCGATCCGGAGAACACGGTGACCAGCGTGAGCCACGCGCTGGGATTCAGCAGCACCAGTCACTTCATCGACATGTTCAAGGAGCACGAGGGAGTGACGCCCAAACAGTACCAACTTGAGTTGACCGATTAATTTTGCGCCACAAAAAAGCCCTTCCGTACTGCATACGCCGTGCGGTGTCGACTCCCTGTGCGGCTCATCCCAACGTCCAGATCTACAGTAAATAACATTATGTCCTCAATTACGCTGTTCGGAGCCGGAAGCTGGGGAACCGCTCTGTCCGTCCATCTCGCGTCGGCGGGGCGAGACGTGGTCCTGTGGGCCCGGCGTTCTGAGGTGGCCGACGAAATCCGGCGAACCTCCCATAACCCGACGTACCTCCCCGAGCTCCTCATTCCTTCGTCGGTGTATATCACGACGGACTTGGAGACGGCGGCCCAGGCGTCTGACCTGTGGGGCATGGCCGTTCCCTCGCAAAATTTGCGGGAACGGGTGGAAGCGCTTCGTCCCTACGCCCACGACGAGGTCCGACTCGTCTCGCTCTCAAAGGGCATCGAGAATGAGACGCTCCTCACCATGTCCCAGGTCATCGATGACGTTTTGGACGAGGTGCCTCGGAACCAGATTAGTGCCTTGTACGGCCCCAGTCACGCGGAGGAGGTGGCCGAGGGACGCCCCACGGCCATCGTGGCGGCAGCCCCCGACGAGGAGGAGGCCCGACGCATCCAGAAGGCCTTCATGACCGACCGGCTCCGGGTGTATATCAATACGGACGTGCTCGGGGTGGAAATCGGCGGCTCTGCGAAGAACGTGCTTGCCATTGCGGCGGGCATTGCTGACGGGGCCGGGTACGGAGACAACGCCAAGGCCGCGCTCGTCACACGCGGGCTCGCCGAGATTCGGCGGCTCGGTCAGGCCCTCGGCGCCGACCCGCAAACATTTGCCGGCCTGGCCGGCATTGGGGATCTGGTAGTCACCTCCATGAGCCAGCACAGCCGGAACCGATACCTCGGTGAGCAGATCAGTACGGGGAAGAGCCTGGATCAAGTGCTCAACGAGATGGAAATGGTGGCTGAGGGGGTTCGGACCACCCGCTCGGTCTACAACCTTGCCAAGCACCACGGGGTGGAGATGCCCATTACCGAAGCCATCCACGGAATTCTGTTTGACGACAAGAGTCCCCGAAAGATGGTGAAGCGCCTCATGACCCGCTCGGCCAAGCACGAAAACTGGCTCCCGACCACCCTGGAGCGCTAAGTAGATCAGCACAAATACGGTAATCGAAAGTCATTCTGAGCGACCGACGACCAAAGGGAGGAGGGAGTCGAAGGGGCCCGCAGGATCATCCTCTGGGAATCTCTTCGGACCGAGCGAAAACCGCC
>CAZRPQ010000290.1:0-3858 GCA_964601725.1 uncultured Salinivenus sp.
CACGCCGCGCACATCTCGACGGACGGCACCGTCGGGGGCGTCGTGGCCACGAGCGAAACCGCCGCCATCTACGGCGTGGCCCAGTTTGACTGGCAAGACGAGACGGTCATTGACGATACGAGCACGGTCACCGTCGATGTGATCGAGGTTCTCTACGGCGGCGAGGTCGGTCCCGATACGCTCTCGATTGACCTGCATGATGCAACGGGCGGCACAGTTGGTGCCTTCATCGGCGTCAGCCAGGAAGACCTTGCGGTTGGCGAGGTGCACGAGGACGTGGCGATCGACGTTCTTGAGCCGCGAGGCCCGGGCGACGACTCCGAGCGGGTCGAAGACGTGATCGACGAGACCGGCGAGTTCTTCGCGATGGCCCACCTTGGGGCTGCCGGCACCGACGCGAACGGAGACCGCATTCCGGCCCAACGACCGTCCCTCGCGACGACTGTCGATCCGGGAACGGTGGGCGACTTCGCCACCGTCGGGATTGGGATTGCCGTTGACGTGACGCGTGACTTTGGCGACGCGTCGGACCAGGCCAATTACGAACTCGTCGCGTTGCCGGGAGACCCAGGCGTGGACATAGCCGAAACGGTTTCCGGCGAGCAGGGGCCGAACTGGCGCGTATTCCGAGAGCTCGGCGCCACCAATGACGGAGACGCCGGACTTCAGGAGTACGACGGAAGCGACGCCTTCAACTTCCAAGAAGGCCGGGCCTTCTGGGTGATTTCCCAAAATGAGCTTTCCTTCCAGGGGGTCGTCTCGCCGACGACTTCGTCGGCCATCGACCTGCAGGGAGGGTGGAACGCCGTGTCGAACCCGCTTCGGTCGGACCTCGACTGGCAGTCCGTGCAGGGCGCCAACGGCCTCGACGAGGCTCTCTGGCGCTGGGATGGCGGCTGGTCGCAAGTCGACACACTTGGGTCTGCACAGACCGGGGAAGGATACTACGTCTTCAACAGTGCAGAGCTCGACTCCCTTTCTCTGACGGAGGGAACGGGTGGGAGTGCCCTGGCCGCGAAGAATAGTGACCCCCAAACAGTTGAGCTGACGGCTCGTGCCGACGAAGAGGACGGTTCGAGCATCACGGTCGGCATCGGTAGCGAGACGTCTACCTATCGCGCCCCACCCGCCCACTTCGCCAGCTCGAAGACAGCCCTTCGGGTTCTCGACGCCGACAGCGACAACAGATACGCCCGGATGGTCAAGCCGGTGGACGGAGAGTCGACCACCTTTAGCCTCGTGCTGCGCGGGCAAGAAAACCAGACTGCCACGATTGAGGCCAGCGGCCTGGACGCCAGTGGGCCTGAGGGCGCTGTGCTTACCGATGAATCGTCCGACCGGACGTACGACCTCCGAGAGACGTCTACTGTCTCGATTCCGACCGGAGACGACGGAACGGTTCGCCTCAGCCTCCAAGTCGGAGCGGCGGACGCGATCGGACAGGCCGCAGTGCCTGAGAAGACGCAACTCGAAGGCAACTACCCGAACCCCTTCTCCCAGCAGACCACCGTTGAGCTTGCCCTCTCGGAGCAGGCGGACGTGAAGGTGCAGGTCTACAACGTGCTCGGCCAGCAGGTTGCTACTGTCGCGGATGGCCAAATGGAAGCCGGCAGCCACACGCTTGAATGGGATGGAAGCTCCCTCTCGAGCGGCGTCTACTTCGTCCGGATGGAAGCCGGGGACGCAACGGACACCCACAAGATCACCGTCGTGCGCTAACTGTATGGCGCGGCCGTGGTCACGTGGCTGGACTCTCTTGACTGAAAAACTCTTTTACTGAGTATGATTAGCGACATGTCAACTTCGCTTTCCCGGCGCCTATCTCGCGGGCTACCGACAACAGGGACCATGCTTTTGGTCCTGGTCCTGGGTTTGTCCCTTACCGCCTGCGGCGATGACAATGGCGGGATGGGACTCGAACCTCCGACGGTGGCAGGCTCCGTTGACAACCAAAGTTTGCTTGCCGACGATAACTCCGTTGAGATCGACATAAGCGGATTGTTTGATGGCGAAGAGTTGACGCTCTCGGCGTCCTCGGATTCGGAGGACGTTGCGGCCGCGTCACTAGACGGCAACACTCTCACTGTGGACCCGCAGAACGGAGGAACGGCGACCATTACAGTCACCGCCGAGAACGATGCGGGCTCGGCAGAAACGAGCTTTGAGGCGAACATCGACCTCCCCGTCGCCCCAGATCCCCCGAACTCTTAGTCAGGTGCGCTGTGGGGAGCTCTGCCATCTAGGACGTTTCTATCCTAGAGTGGTACTGTCTCAGTGTCGCTCTTTGATTTACAAGGGGTAGAGCTCGCTTTCTCCTGCGGCCTCGCTCCCTTCGTTTTCTGGAAGACATGTTCGCCTGTTGCCTTTCACTCGTGGTCCCCTCCGCTATCCTTTCGCTCTTCGCTTGCCGAACCCATAGCGGTGCGGTGAGTGGTGTCCTCTTCGCCCTGGTGGTATGTTTGGGGAGCTGGGGTCTTCCGGGAGATGCGGTCGCCCAAAGCGGACTGACCGTCTCGATTGAACGCCAGAACGCCCGGGTTGGCACATCGGTCGACATGCCTGTCCGGGTGACGGACTTTACCAACGTTGGGGCCATTTCGCTCATCGTTACCTACGATCCAGACGTCTTGAAATTTGCCAAGGATGCAGGGACCCGTTCCCTTATTGCAGGCACGCCACGAGAAAACTTTCCGGCGAATGTTGTAGAACCGGGAGAACTCCGCATCTCGTGGTTCGACGCCACTGGCTCAACCCCCATCGACATTAGCGACGGTACGCTTCTGACGATCACGTTCCACAAATATGCGGGAGGCGAAAGCCCGGTTGCCTTTACCGAAAGTAGCGAGATTAGTAACATCAACGCTGAGCCCATTAAGGCCGCATTTCAAGACGGGCATGTTGGTGAGCGTCCCTAGTGAACCCTCCCCCATTTCCCCACTATTCCTTGAGACCACATTCCTCCTGGAATCTGGCCAAGGCCGAAATGTTGTTGTCAGGCTGAAGACATTGACCGCAAATTTTCCTCTCTTTATCTAAGCATTAACTCCTCTTGAACACTCACTGATGGATTTTGCGTTAGGGAGTTGAGTGCATAGGTATCCGAAGATGCAAGCATTCCTTCCTCCAATCTCCCCTTTCCCATGAAACGGTCTGTCCTCTTCTGTCTTGCTGCTCTTCTCACAGGCGCTGTCTTTTCGATTCCCGCTCAGGCCCAGGTCGAGCGGCCCAGCGAGGCCTTCTACGTTAAAGGTGGAGTCGGCATTGCCGATTACATGGGGGATGCCACCGGTACCTCCGGCTTTGGAGACGCGTTCGACACCCGTAAATGGGACGAGGACACCTTCCCCTTTGCGGCAACGGGCGAAATCGGCTATCAGACGAGCTCGTCGTTCGGGATTGGATTGGGATACCAGTATGGGCAGTATCCACTCGCCGACAACCGGGCAAATGAGTCTACCCCGCCAGTCGAAACCGGCTCACCGTCATCTGTCGGAACTACCCGTCACCTCATCCAGGTCCTCGCCCGCTACACGTTTAAAGCTGAGAGCTGGGCCGTCGCGCCGTACGTGGATGGAGGAGCCAACGTCTCGTTTGGGGGAGAGAGCACGGGAATTGGATACTCCGTGGGATTGGGGTTTGACGCGTCAGTGAGTAGCCGCACCTCTATCTTCCTGGAGGGACGGTTCAACGCTGCGTTCGACGACGAAGCCACAGACGGCATCGACGGGAGCGCGTCCGGGGATGCACTGAACCCGTTCCCGGTGGCCGGAGTGAAGATTGGTCTTTCCAGTCCCACAGCCCCTCGCGTACTCTCGGTTGACGGGCCCACCACTTTGGAGACGGGGGAGTCGGGCACCT
>CAZRPQ010000291.1:0-3848 GCA_964601725.1 uncultured Salinivenus sp.
TCAGAAAAGAGCGGCATGCCTTGATTTCAGAGAGAAACTCCTGGAGAGAACATGGACACGTATGGAGCGGCTAGTCCCGCGAACTCACATGTCCGGCAGATAATCTCATAATCCCACACGGCGTGTCGCCACGCAAATCCAAAATAGACCGATTGACGCTGCACTCGTCAGTCGAAGATGGGCCAGAACACGCCGAACCGGAATTGCTGGGGCGGGAGCGGATACACGGGCACGACGAACGTGCCCGCCTGCAGCTGGGTGCCGGCCTGGACGTTCTGGAATGTGAAGAAGAGCGTCGCGCTTCGGAGCTGGACCTCCGCACGGACGTCGACGGTCCCACTCGGCCCAACGTTCAGTCCGGGGGCGTTGGGGACCGGCGTCTGTTGGGGAGGAACGACGAGGCGTCCGGTCGGCGGGTGAAGCCAGCGGCTGTTCATGGCGCTCCATCCTCGCGTCTGGACGTAGAGGTCTGTGATGAGATCAAAGAGGACGAACCGGGCGCCGATGCGCGCCTGTCCAAACGCCGTGGGCAGGGTGCGTGCGAGGCGGGTGTGGAGGGACGAGGCCCCGGCATTGAGGGTCTGCAGGAGCGTTCCGTGGCTGGTGGCGTAGAGGCCGCGACGGGCGTCCCGGCGCCAGTCCAGAGAGAGCGTCACCCCGGCCCGCCGGACGGGGACGGAAGACTGGCGGGCCGCCACGGTATCGGTGATTGTCGTGGGGGGAGGGGCCTCTGGGGGCACCGCGTACAGGTCGACGGCTTTTCGGATCTGGTGCGCAAATCCGTTCATTCCCAGGTCGAACGGGCCGAGCTCCGTGCGCGCCCGGACGGTGCCCTCGATCAAGTGATCGGCAATTCCGGACCGCTCGCCGTCGAGGGCGCGGACGTGGGGGGTAAACCCGTCGTCCTCGATCCAGGCGCCCCGCTGGCCCGTGGCCCTCACCGAGGCGGACAGCCGAACCGGGCCGACGGAGCGCCGGGCCCGAGCGGTAAGGGACGGGTACGCCTGCTCGGTCGTGACGTGGCCGCCCGCGTCCAGAACGAGATCGGTGGCCCCCAGCCGGAGGGAGTCTCGCAGGAGGACGTGGGCCGCACCCCGGGTGCCGTCGATCTGTGGCACATTGGTCGTGGCGACCTGCCAGAGCGAGCCCTGGACGCTGCCCGTGAGATGGTGCGCGCCCACCCGCAGGGACTGCCGGACGCGGGCGTGCCCCCCGTTCAGTTTGACGGTCCACGTCGTGTCGCTCGCGCCGCCGGTGGAGCGGACGTCGAACGCATTGGAGGTCCAGCGGGCCGACAGTTCGGTGGGGCGGTTCACGCCCGGGAGGAAGGAACCGCGCACGCGGGCCATCAGGTCGTTCCGCACCGTCTTGCGCCGGTCCCTGGGGCGCCGGACGCTCGAGCCAGCAACAGGAAGGGCGTAGACCGTCGAGAACGGAGCTCCATCTCGGACCGGAGTGACGCCGCCGTGGGCCCCGAGGCGGTAGAGGGAAGACCGGTCCGTGAGCTCCACGGTCCAGTCGTTGGTCTGGTACCGGAGCCGCCCCCAGATGCGCCGCTCGGCCTTCAGCCGACTGCCGTCGTACACCCCGTCGGCCTTCCGGCCCCCGTATCCCAGAGTCAGGTGCAGCAGGCCGGGCCGGCCAAACAGGTCGAGCCGTCGTTTCTGAGAATGCCCCACCTCCACTGCGTGGAGCCCGCTGTTGTCGAACCGATAGCGGATCTCGGTGAGCGGCCGTTTGGGGGCGTACGCCCGCCAGGACGTGTGCACGCCGACCGCCCCACCCCCCGGATCCTGGCCGGTCCGTGGAGGGGGGAGGAAAGAGGGGGGCAGAAGCTCGAAGCGAGCCCGTCCCGTCAGGGGATTGTTGAACGGGAGGCCGTCAAACTGGAGGCGAACGCGGTGCGGGGCGAGCCCGCGCGGGCTCCACCCGTTGGGCCATCCGTACTCCCCGAGGTCGTAGAGAAATCCGCCGGGCTGCTCACCGAGCATCGTCTCCACGCTTGCGTGCGGCAGGCGGCCGGGAATCGAGTCGGTCCGGGGGTGGCCGTACAGGGGGGGTGCAAGGTCGAGCGGGCGGAGGGGTTGGTCCGCCGGGTCTGTGGTGTCGGTTGGGGGGCGCCGTGTCGGGGCAGCGGGCGGAGGCCGCGTCGTGTCCGTCGGGGCGCGCTGGAGGGTGTCGGGCGTCGCCGCGTCGGTGGTGTCGGCCTGCCCGTACGCGGCGCGGAGGGGACCGAGGGCGAGTCCGAGACCGATCAGGAGTGCGAGCCGGGCGGTCGGAGACAAGACAATGGAACGGTGGGGAGCAGGCATGGCCGGGGCGCGTAAGAAACGGGGCCGACCGGGAACGTGGGCGTCACACCGAATCCAGAAGCAGGATTCGGGGATGGACGGGAGGAGGGCCTGTGTCGACGACTGTCGGCATGTGGACGGACGGACGCACAGTACGTTCTCGCGTCCACCCCAACGGGAATCGGGACCCATCCATCCGGCCTTCCATACCCGGACGACGCTTACGGAGTTCGTATCACTCGTCCGGAAAGAGTCCAAAGAGCCGGCTTTCGATCTGGTTCAACACGACCCGGCGGTCGTCCGGGTCGTCGACGAAATCGAGCTCGTCCACGTCGACAATCAGCTTCGGGCCGCGGTCGTAGTTCTCGATCCACTCTTCGTAGTGGCCCTGCAGCCGCTCCAGGTAGTCGATGCGGATGGTCGACTCGTACTCCCGGCCCCGCTTCTGAATCTGATTGACAAGTGTGGGAACCGATGCCCGCAGGTAGATGAGAAGGGACGGGGGCTGGAGGTGCGTCGTCATGATCGCAAACAGGTCGGTGTAGTTTTCGTAGTCCCGGGCGCTCATGTGCCCCATCTCGTACAGATTCCGGGCAAAGATGTGGGCGTCCTCGTAGATGGACCGGTCCTGCACGACCGATGTCTCCGACTCCTCAATGCGCTGGAGCTGCTCGAAGCGCTTGGAGAGAAAAAAGACCTGAAGGTTGAAGGACCACCGACGCATGTCGTCGTAAAAGTCGTTCAGGTACGGGTTGTCGTCGACCTGTTCGTAGACGGTGTCCCAGTCGAAATACTCGCCGAGCACCTCCGTGAGGGCCGTCTTTCCGGCGCCGATGTTTCCGGAGATCGCAACGTGCTTGGCCGTGGACGAGGCATCGTCGGGCAGTTCGGGCATCGCAGGAAAAAGACTCGTGGACAGAGCGAAAACACGGCGTTCAAATCTAGGAGCCCGCGCGTAGAGTCGACACGCCGGTCTGATCGTTTTTGTGCGAAGACAGGCAGTGGGAGATTACGACCACGACGACGAGGCCTTCCCGCCCCGGAACGCCGAGATCGTGGTGAGGACGCTGTGCGAGGAGTCCGAATATCGACGAAAGAGCGTGTACCCGCTGTAGACAATGATGCAACCGAGGACGAAGAGGAGGAACTTGGTATTCTGCAGGGCCTGCATCGTCCCCAGGCCGAGGGGGACGAAGACGAGAGTCACCAGGATGAACACGAGCCCGTGGTACCACTGAAATTTTCGGATCCATCGTTTGAATCGGGTCCACAATCCCGGAGGGTCGGACGTGTTGGCCGGGGCGTCGGGCGAGGCCTCGTCTCCCCCCGACGCATCGACGGCGATCCCTGTCCCCACGGTGGCTGCCTGGGTGGTGCCCCCCACCGCGGTCGTGCCGGATCCGGCGGCGCCCGCCGACGCCCCTCCGGCAGCAGCGGAGGCACTTCCTGGGGCTGTCGAGGACGCGCCGCTGGCCGCCCCCGACGCGCCGCTCCAGGACCCTCCCGCGCCGCCGCCCCCAAAGCTCCCGCCGCCGAATCCGCCAAAGCCGCTCGCGG
>CAZRPQ010000292.1:0-3827 GCA_964601725.1 uncultured Salinivenus sp.
CGTCGTGCTCGGCCTCCACGTCGCCGTAGATGGTGCCGCCCGCGAGGGCGTTGAGCCGCTGCATGCCGTAGCAGATGCCGAGGATGGGACGGCCGGCCCGCCAGCACCGCTCCATCCAGCGTCGGTCCGAGGTTGCCCGGAGGGCGTCGGGCCGGCCCAGATCGTCGGGCAGCGGGCCGGTAAGCCCCTCCGTCACGGCGGGGCCGCCCGGCACCACGAGCCCGTCGATCTGAGCAAGCAGCGCCTCAAACGTGGCCTCCGAGTCCGTCGTCGGCAGAAGTACCGGCGTGCCCCCGGCCTCTTCGATCGCCGTGACGTAGCGGCGATCCAGGTGCTGCTCTCCGTCTTCGAAGGAGGTCGTAATTCCGATACGAGCAGACATGGAAAAATTTATGTGCGTGCAAAACGGCTGTCCCAGGGGAATGGCTCCGAACGCATCAGCTTTCGGAGAAAAGAAGGGTACCAATGAGGATCGAGAATTGCCATCGCGTTTCCCGTCGATATCCCCACCCCGAGGACACGCCTTTAAAACCCGACGTCCCGCAGCTGGATGGGCGTGGAGTCGGGCGTTGCGGTAAGATCGAGCACAAAGGTGAGCGTGTCGCGGGAGCGGCGGACGCTGGTGCCGTGGGAGGCCAGGTTTCCCTGGTCGAGGAGGTCGTGGAGGGCACTTTTGATGGTGCGACGCTGGCCGCCCCGCGTGGTCGAGGATCCGTGGATCACCTTCAGCCGATTGCGCCCCCGGTCCTCGGCGAGACGAAGGGTGCTGTACGTGACGTCGATGGCCTCCTCGACCGAGAGGCCGTGCAGGTCGAGCGTGACGATGCGGCCGTCGTCGTCGAGTTGGGGGGTTGCCATGAGAGCGAGAGCTTGGCCCGACAGAGTGTCTGCTATGTACGGCGCGCAGTGAGGAGGGGTTCGAGGGAATAGAGGTGGGATGGCTCAGCTCGGAGGAGGCCGAGGGGCGCTGTTGATTGGAGTAGCCGTTCCCCCGAGAATCCAGTACGGGCGTTTGGGCGTGTGGGCGTTTTCGTACTTCTGTACCAATACCGGTGCTCTGTTGAGATTTTCCGTCGTGGTGATGGGGAGGCACGGCGGTGCGTTTTGCTTCTCTCCGCTGCTCGTCCAATGCGCGCCGGAGGCCTGTGGGGATCTTCGGAGCTTTACAGGTCAGTACTGCACGCGGAGGGCCTGAGGGACGACCTCCACGGTGATGGGGAGTCGGCCCAGGGCCTCGCCGTCCGCTTCTACCCAGGTCGGGCGACGGTCGTCGAGGGAATCGATGATGAGACGGCGGCCGCGATGCGTGCTCACGCCCTCGAGCGACGCGTGGGTGCCCAGGTAGAACCGGTGAACGTGGCGGAGCAGCGACGGGACGGGCACGTCATGGAGCACGGTCACGTCGAGGAGCCCGTCGCGCGGCGTAGCGGTGGGGGCAATGGACAGGCCCGCAGCGAACGTGTGGCCGTTGGCGGCGGCTACGAGTCGGGCCCGGGTGGGAGGAAGGGGCTCGCCATCCAGAGTGAGGCGAACCGGGGTGGGCCGGTCGGTGATCAGGGCCCGCACCGCCGCCTGGAGGTACCGCAGACGGGGAGAGACGGGAAGGAGTCCCTGGGAGAAGCGCCGCACGACGGTGCCGCTCAGTCCGGCGGAGACGATGTTGACGGCATAGCGGTGAGCCTGGCGGCCGCGCTCCGTCGTGTACTGAACGCGGAGCACGTCGAGCGTCTGGATGCGATCACTGCGGAGTTGCCCGACGGCCTCCACGCCGGCGGGGGCGTCGAGGGTGCGCCGGAAGTCGCTCCCCGACCCGCAGGCCACAAAGACGAGCACCGCGGAGGGGGCAATCGGGGACTGCTCCTCGAAGAAGCCGTTCACCACCTCGTGGAGCGTCCCGTCCCCGCCCACCGCCACGATTCGCTCGAACCCCTCCTTCAGGGCATTCCGTGTGAGCGACGAGGCGATGCCCGGTCCGGTCGTCCAGCGCACCGAAAGCGACGTGGTCGCGTCCAGAAGTCGCGAGAGGAGCCGCGGCCACACCCGCCGCACCCGCCCGCCCCCGGCCACCGGATTGACGATTGCACAGGTTTTCACGACATTGGACCCTGTCTGACCCTACTCCAATTGAAGGCTGCATTCGAACCAGAGCCTTGCGGGCGGTTCCGAGCGCCGGGATCTGCGTCCCCGCAGGTCTCGCTTCGGGCGTTGGAGGCCACTCCGGCATCCGACTTCGTCGGGCGTCCGTCCATCAATACAGCTTTTCGGTTGCCAACGTCTCAGCCTCTCCATGTCGTCTCGGACCAATCGGCCCCTGCTTCCTGCTGGCTATGTATCGCTTCCATCAAAGAGTATTTTTCCTGGTCGTCTGTCTCTCGCTCCTTCCCTGCCCCGTGCTGGGACAGGTAAACACCGAACGGATGCGTGCCCTCGAGGTGGAAGGGTTCCGTAGTACGCTCGGCGCCGATGTTGCCGTAGAGTCCGGGCACACCGAGCTCTTCGAAATCGGGGCCCGCGCACGATTCGACTTTCGCCGGGGACCCCATTACACCTTCGCGAAGGGGGAGCTGCGCTACGGCACGCAGGACGGAGACCCCTTTCGAGACCGCATGTTCGGGCACCTGCGCTATAATTATCAGCTTCTCCCGTGGCTTGTGGCAGAGGCCTTTACCCAACTCCAGCGCAGCCGCTTTGCACAATTGCAGCTTCGGGTGCTCGCCGGGGGCGGATTGCGCATTCGGTATTTTAATCGTGAAGCCGTCAAGCTCTTTCAGGGGACCACGCCAATGTACGAATACGAGAACCTGGATCAGGCCCCGCTCGCTGGTCATCCTCCCACCGTCTCAACGGCCCGATGGAGCAACTACCTGAATTTAAGACTCCAGTTTACCGAGGAGACTCGTTTTAACCTCACCGTCTACGTCCAGCCCCGCCTCGATCTGTGGTCCGACGTGCGGGTCTTAAATCAGGCGTCTCTGACCGTGGACCTGACGGACGCCGTCCACTTGACCACGGAGTTGAGCCTCAACTATGATAGCCGCCCGCCGGACGAGGTGGAGTCGATTGACCTTGCCCTACAGAACGGGATCGAAGTCTCGTTTTAAGGCTGTGTTGGTTCGTGTCTCGGGGCTCATAGAAGAGACGCCCGCTGGGATGACGCCCGCCAGGTGATCGGGGCGCGGCGGGGACGGAGGACTGTCCTACTCGACGGGTGTCGGGAGGAAGACCGGCTCGGTATCGAGCGTGCGCACCTGCTCATTGAACTGGGCCACGTCCGTCTCGAGCACCGTGTGGAGGCGGTCGCGAAGCGACGCCCATTGCTCGTTCAGGTCGCGGAACCGTTCGCGCGCCGCCTCGGTCGGCGGGCCGTCCGGGCCGGCCACGTAGCCGTACAGGTAGGCGTACTGGTTGTCCAGCTGCGGGGGAAAGTTGAGCGGATCCTGATGGCTCTCGTTCTTCGTCTGCATCAGTTCCTGCTCGATCGCGGTCAGCTTCTCGCTGATCGAGTCCGCCTGCGCCGTGAGGCCGCCATGCCCCGCCTTCTTGGCGTGCTCGGCCACCGAGGTCACCTGCTCGCGGACGGACCGAATCGTGCGGATCGCGTCGTAGATCGCGGTCGTCGTGTCTCGAATCGCGGTCGCGAGGTCGTGCTGGGCCTGCAGGTCGTCCGTCGTCACGTCCTCGAGGCGCGGGTCCATCTTCACGTCGAACGACTGCGTAAGCGTGTCGCCGCTCGCCGTGGCGAGGCGAGCCGTGTAGGTGCCCGGGAGCACCTTCGGCCCGCCCGAGTAGCCCCAGAGGACGGCGTCCTCCACCGTGTTGACGTCCTC
>CAZRPQ010000293.1:0-3824 GCA_964601725.1 uncultured Salinivenus sp.
TGCCGGTGGACGCGTATCCGGAGCTCACGAACAACCAGGTGCAGATCCTCACGCGTGTGCCAGGCATGTCGCCGGTCGAGGTGGAAAAGCTGGTCACCTACCCCATCGAGATCAGCATGACGAACCTCGAAGGGGTGACGGACAACCGCTCGCTCAGTCAGTTTGGCCTCAGCGTGGTGACGCTCGTGTTTGAGGAGGACATGGATCCCTACTTCGTACGCCGCCTCGTCTCCCAGCGGCTCAATCAGGTGAAGGGCGACCTGCCCGACAAGGCCGAGCCGTCCCTCGGGCCGCTCTCCACGGCGCTGGGACAAGTCTACCAGTACGCGCTGGTAGACAAGAAGGGCGGCCGGACGTACTCGGCCCGCGAACTGCGCACGATGCAGGACTGGATTCTGGCGCCGGAGCTGCGGACCGTGGAGGGGGTGGTGGAGGCCAATGCCCTCGGCGGCTATGTAAAGCAGTACCACGTCCGCTTCGATCCGGACCAGTTGATCAATTACGACCTCTCGCTCGACGAGGCCTACGAGGCCCTGCGGAGCAGCAACCAGAACTCGGGCGGCAACTATATTGTGCGCAACGACCAGCAGTACGTGGTGCGCGGTGTGGGGCGGCTCGGTGCAGAGGGCGGCGACATCA
Organism: uncultured Salinivenus sp.; assembly: GCA_964601725.1. Lineage (GTDB taxonomy): Bacteria > Bacteroidota > Rhodothermia > Rhodothermales > Salinibacteraceae > Salinibacter. Next base: position 640 of record CAZRPQ010000293.1, read on the forward strand.
TCGAGGACCTCAAGAATACCGTTATTGCAAGTGAAGATGGGACGCCCATCCTCGTGAGCGACGTGGGGGAGGTGAAGGTCGGCCAAGCGGTGCGGCACGGCGCCGCCTCGATGAACGGGCGGGGGGAGACCGTCGTCGGCATCGTGATGATGCGGCGTGGGGCCAACGCCCAGGAGGTAGTGAACAACGTGCAGGCGAAGATGGACGACCTGAAGCAGGCCCTGCCGCCGGGCGTGAGCGTGGAGGGGTTCTACAACCGCAACGAGCTCACGAGTGCCGCCATCTCCACGGTCACCACGAGCCTGCTGATTGGGGGCCTGCTGGTGATTCTCGTCCTCCTCGGCTTCCTGGGCGACTGGCGCTCGGCCCTCATCGTGAGCCTCGTCCTGCCGATGACCGCGCTCACGACGTTCATCCTGATGAACTACCTCGGCTTCAAGGCCAACTTGATGAGCCTGGGCGGCCTGGCCATCGGCCTCGGGATGTTCGTGGACGGGGCCATCGTGATGGTGGAGAACATCTATCGATTGCGGGAGCAGAATCCCGACGCCTCCATCGGCCTCATCGTGGTACGGGCCGGGCGGGAGGTGGCGCGGCCCATTGCCTTCTCCGTGGGCGTCGTCATCGCGGTCTTCCTGCCGCTCTTCACGCTCCAAAACCTGGAGGGCCGCATGTTTCGGCCCATGGCGTTCACGGTGTCCTTTGCCCTGATGGCCGCGCTCTTCCTGGCCCTGACGATGGCGCCCGCCCTGAGCTCCTACCTGCTGGCGTCCGTCGGGCCGTCCGACGACGGAACGGAGGGGTCAGCAGAAGCGGACCCGCAGGGGGACGGCACCCTCTCCGGAAATGGAGAGGCGTCCCCGGCCGGGTCGGGCTCCACCAACCGCTTCGTTGCGTGGTTGAAGGCGGGGTACGAACCGCTGCTCAACGCCGCGCTCACGCATCGCTGGACGACCGTGGGCGTGTCGGTGCTTCTCCTCGGCCTTGGGGCCGGCGTCTTTACGACGCTCGGGACCGAGTTCGCGCCGCCGCTGGAGGAAGGCTCCGTTGCCATTCAGGTGGCCCTGGAGCCGGACGCCGCCCTCGAAACCTCGACGGACGTGCAGACCAAGGTCGAGAACGCCCTGCTGGAGTTTCCCGAGGTCACGAAGGCGGTGAGCAAGACGGGCCGCCCGGCCGTGGCCTTCGACCCGATGGGACAGAACCTGACAGACATGTTCGTGGGCCTCAAACCGCGCGACACGTGGCGCTTCGAGTCGAAGGAGACGCTCGTGGACTCGCTGCGGACCCGCGTCAATCAAATCCCGGGGGCCAACTACGCCTTTACTCAGCCCATCGCGCTCCGCCTCGACGAGATGGTGAGCGGGGCCAAGAGCGAGATCGCCATCAAGATCTTTGGGCCGGACCTCGATGAACTCAGGCGCCTCCAGTCAGAGGCGGCCGATGCGGTGTCTGACATTCGGGGCGCAGCGGACGTGCTGCCCTCCCAGATCGCCGGGTTCGGCTACGTGGAGGTCACGATCCGCCGCGACGACGCCGCCCGGTACGGCCTCACCGTGGGCACCATCCAGCGGGCCATCGACATGGCCATTGGCGGGGAACGGGTGAGCACCATCCTGGAGGGGGATCGCCGCTTCAGCCTCGTCGGCAAGTTTCAGGAGGCGTCGCGGGGCTCGGTCGAGTCGATTCGCAACCTGCCGCTCCAGACCGCCGACGGGGCGCAGATCCGGCTGCGCGACGTGGCGACCGTCGAGCTCACAGAGGCGCCCGCAGAGGTGGCCCGCGAGCAGGGCAAGCGCAAGATTACGCTGGGCATCAACCTGCGTGGGCGCGACGCCGGGAGCTTCGTGGCGGAGGCGAAGGAGGCGCTGCGCAGTGAGGTGTCGCTCCCGGCCGGCTACACGGTGGACTGGGGCGGCCAGTTCGAGAATCAGCAGCGGTCGCAACGACGCCTTATGCTGATTCTTCCCATCACGCTGGCGATCGTGTTTGTGCTCCTCTACATGACGTTCAACTCGATCAGCCAGGCCGTGCTCGTCTTCCTCAACATCCCCGTCTCCATCGTCGGGGGCATCCTGCTGCTCTGGGCGATGGGGCTCTACATGAGCGTCCCGGCGTCGGTTGGATTCATCGCCGTGCTCGGCATCGCCGTGCAGAACGGGGTCGTGATGATTAGCTTCATCGACACCCTGCGGGAGCACGGGCACTCCCTCGCGCAGGCGGTGCAGGAAGGGGCACTGCTTCGCCTGCGCCCGATCCTCATGACCACGCTCACCACGCTGCTCGGCCTCCTGCCGCTGCTCGTGGCGGAGGGCATTGGCGCCAATGTGCAGCGGCCCCTGGCGGCGGTAGTGGTCGGCGGCATCTTTACCCTCGTGCCCTCCACACTCCTCCTGCTGCCCACGCTCTACGGCTGGTTCAACCCCGAGACGCAGGCTGAGCGGGCCATTGTGCAGGAGGTGGAGGCCGACGAGCGACGCGAGCTCCGCGGCGGCGTGACGGCCTAGCCGGCGTTTCGGCTCGGGCTCCAGGCATTCCCCACATCTGCGTTCGTGTTTTTCCCACAGACATTTTGCTGGCTATGAAGATGATTACGGCGTACATTCGGCCCATCGTTCAGGACGAGGTGGTGGAGCGGCTCCGAACGATGGAGGTGCCTGGGGCAAGCCTCAGCGAAGTGGATGGGTTCGGTCGAGAGGCCGACGCGGAAGGCGGGGAGTCGTATGGTCCACAGGTGTCTCCGTACCAGCGAATCGTGAAGCTCGAAGTCGTCTGTGGGAACGAAGAGGCGGGCGACATCGCCGAGGCCATTGCCGAGACCGCTCAGACGGGACGACGAGGGGATGGAAAGGTATTCATTACCCCCGTGGACAACGCCATCGACATTCGCACGCAGAACACCGGAGAGGACGTGGTTTGACGTTGCTCTGACCACAATCGAGTTCGACTCATTCACCATCATCGACCTCCATGAGTGCTGCTCACTGGCATCTGGTCCTCAATCACATTCCCCTCCTGGGCATCCTGTTCGGCGCGATTCTCCTTGCCTACGGCCTATGGCGGGGGCAGGAGCAGGTGCAGAAGGCGAGCCTGGGCCTGCTCGCAGTGGCGGGGCTCGGCATCATTGCGGTGTACCTGACGGGGGAGCCGGCGGAAGAGGTGGTCGAGGGCATGGCCGGCGTGTC
>CAZRPQ010000294.1:0-3813 GCA_964601725.1 uncultured Salinivenus sp.
ATGAGCTCGACATGACGGAGAAGCAGGCCGCCGTGCTCCAGCTCATTCGGGCCTATCGCGTGCGGGGCCACCTCCAGGCCGATACCAACCCGCTGGGCTACGATTGGCAGTACCATTCCGAGCTCGACCCGGCCACCTACGGCCTCACGGTGTGGGACCTCGACCGCGAGTTTATCACCGGTGGCCTCGGGGGCGAGGACAAACTGCCGCTGCGCGAGATCCTCTCCATTCTGCGAAAGGCCTATACCAACAAGATCGGGACGGCCTTCATGCACATCTCCGACCCCGAGGAGAAGCAGTGGGTGCAGAACCGCATCGAGCCGATGCGGGACGCGGAGCCCCCCTCCGAGGAGGAGCGTCGCCGCATCGTGCAGACGCTCAACGCCGCGGAGGCCTTTGAGCGGTTCCTGCACACCAAATACATTGGCCACAAGCGGTTTTCGCTGGAGGGCGCCGAAACGATGATTCCGATCATCGACACCCTCCTGTCCGACGCCGCCGACGAGGGCGTGCGGGACGTGGTGATGGGCATGGCCCACCGCGGGCGCCTCAACGTGCTGGCCAACATCATCGGCAAGCCCTACGAGGAGATCTTCTCCAAATTCGAGGGCAACATTGATCCGAACACGACCCAGGGCTCGGGCGACGTGAAGTACCACCTCGGCGCTGAGGGCTACGTCACCTCCCCCAACGGCAACGAGATCTGCGTGTCGCTCGCCTCGAACCCGAGCCACCTGGAGGCCGCCAATCCGGTCGTGGAAGGCATGTCGCGCGCCAAGCAGAACCTGCTGCGCGACGAATACCCCGAGGCAGAGGTGGACGACTATCAAGACGCTGTGATGCCGCTCCTGGTGCACGGCGACGCGGCCTTCCCGGGCCAGGGCGTCGTGGCCGAGACGCTGAACCTCAGCAAGCTGCGCGGCTACACCACCGGCGGTACCGTCCACCTGGTGATCAACAACCAGATCGGCTTTACGACGCCGCCCGGCGCCGCTCGCAGCTCTACCTACGCCACCGACCTGGCTCAGGCCATCGAGGCCCCCATCTTCCACGTCAATGGCGACGACCCCGAGGCCTGCGTCCGCATCGCGCGGCTGGCGTTCGAGTACCGCCAGCGCTTCAACAAGGACGTGGTCATCGACATGATGTGCTACCGCGTCCACGGCCACAACGAGGGCGACGAGCCGACCTTCACGCAGCCGTTGCTCTACGAGAAGATCGAGGAGAAGCGCTCCCCGCGAAAGCTCTACACCGAGATGCTGCTGCGGCGTGGCGACATTGAGCCGGACGAGGCCGAGCAGATGCTGGACGACTATCGGAGCCGCCTGCAGGAGGCCTTCGACCGTACGAAGGACCTGGAGGAGAAAGACGCCGACGAGGCGCTCGAGGAGCGCATGCAGCGCAAAGGGCCCACACGGCTCCCCGAGGTGGACACGACCGCCGAGCGCGAGCACCTGGAGCGAGTCGTGGAGGTGCTCACCGACTTCCCCGACGACTTCCATGTTCACCGGAAGCTAGAACGCCTCTTTGGCAAGCGCGACGACCTGTTCTACGACCAAGAGCGCATCGACTGGGCCTTCGCCGAGGCGCTCGCGTTTGGGTCGCTGCTACAGGAGGGCACGCGCGTTCGGCTGAGCGGCCAGGATTCCCGGCGCGCCACCTTCAGCCAGCGCCACGCGGTACTGATTGACCAGGAGACCGGGGAGGAGTACACGCCGCTCAACCACCTGAGCGACGACCAGGCCCGGCTCCTGATCTACGACAGCCTGCTCTCGGAGTACGCCGTCTGTGGGTTTGAGTACGGCTACTCGGTCATGGATTCGGAGGCCCTCACCTGCTGGGAGGCACAGTTCGGCGACTTTGCCAACGGGGCGCAGATCGTGTGGGACCAGTTCGTGAGCGCCGCCGAGGAGAAGTGGGGGCAGACCTCCAGCCTCGTGGCCTTGCTGCCTCACGCCTACGAGGGGCAGGGGCCGGAGCACTCGTCGGCCCGTCTCGAACGGTTCCTCCAGCTCTGCGCCGAGCAGAACATGATCGTGGCCAACTACTCCACGCCGGCCAACTATTTCCACGCCCTGCGCCAGCAGGTGAAGCGCGACGTGAAGAAGCCGCACATCATCATGACGCCCAAGAGCCTGCTGCGGCATCCGAAGTGCGTCTCCACCCCCGACGACCTGACCGACGGGGGCGTGCAGGAAGTCATTCCCGCCGAAACGGACCCGGCCGCGACCACGCGCCACATTCTTTGCAGCGGCAAGGTCTACTACGACCTCGTGGAGGCGCTGGAAGACGACCGGCGCGACGAGATCGCGATCACGCGCCTGGAGCAGTTCTACCCGTTCCCGAACGACGAGGTGCGGGAGGAACTGGAGCGGTACGCCGACGCCGACGAGACGGTGTGGGTGCAGGAAGAGCCGGCGAACATGGGCGCCTGGTCGTTCGTGCGCCCGCGGCTCGACGACCTGCTCGAAGAGATCCACGGTCCGTGCGAGCAGCGAATCCAGTACGCGGGGCGGCCCGCCAGCGCGAGCCCGGCCACCGGCTCGGCCAAGGTGCACGACCGCGAGCAAGAACAGGTCGTCAGCAACGCAGTCGACGTGTGAGACCGAATCGGGGATGGACGTGAGGAGGTGTGGAGGGATGGAGGTCCGATGCGTTCACACGTCCACCGGTGATGGATTGGAATACCAGCGTCGCCTTCGAGCCGAACGGGATCACTCTGGGCCTCTCTCCGATGGAGAGCATTCTCCGTACCACATAGAAAAAGGGACGGACCCGTGAGGACCCGTCCCTGACTGAGGACCGAACACGTCTCCAAACGGTTCGGCGTCAAAATGGAAGAGTGTCTCATTTGCGTTTCCGGTTGTCGCCTCGCTTTTCTTCGCGGTGGCGCCGACGGCGCGCCCGCTTCTCATCGAGGCGCTTCTCCTCCGAGGGCTTCATGTACGTCATGTTCTGCCGGTATTCCTGCAGCACACGACTCCGGTTCACCTGACGCCGGAAGCGCTTGAGTGCACGATCAATGTCTTCGTTGTTTCGGACTTTTACACCAACAGCCAAAGTAGATCCCTCCTTGCTAAGATCTGGTTTCGAAATTCAGTTCGTATGTTTGGGCGTTGCGCCCGGAATGACGTGCGTGGTAGAATGAAGGCACAGAAGAACGTGTTTCCGGCCCGTTCCGTCGAGGCCCCATTTCGGTTTGTCTTTTCACTGGCAGTCCCCCCTTCATGGCGTTCTCTTCCTCTCTCGTGCTGGGCACGAGCAATGCCGGCAAGGTGAAGGAGCTTCGGGCTCTGCTCGCTCCCCTATCGATTGAACTCATTCCGGCCTCCGAACTCGACCGTCCCCCGGACGTGGAGGAGGACGCGGGCACTCTCGACGGCAATGCCCGGAAAAAGGCCCGCGCCTTCCACGAGCACACCGGGCACCCCGCCCTCGCCGACGACACTGGACTGGAGGTGGCGGCGCTCGACGGCGGCCCGGGCGTCCACACCGCCCGCTTCGCCGGACCGAACGCCACGCCCGACGACAACAAGCGAGAGTTGCTGGCGGTGATGGAGGGGGTCGACGACCGACGCGCACGGTTCCGCACGGTGGCGGCACTGGTCGAAGGAGATGGCACGGTGCACACCTTCGAAGGCATCTGCGAGGGCACCATCACGACCGAGCCCCGGGGCGAGGGCGGCTTCGGCTACGACCCCCTGTTCCGCCCGAACGGCTACGACCAGACGTTCGCGGAGATGCCGCCCGAAGAGAAAAACGAAATCAGCCACCGGCGCAAGGCGCTCGACGCCGTCCGCGCGTTCCTGATCG
>CAZRPQ010000295.1:0-3806 GCA_964601725.1 uncultured Salinivenus sp.
ACGAGGTAGAACTGCGTCTCTTTGTAAATGAGGTCGCGGGTGGAGTCCAGGGTCCCGTTTCCGCACAAGCCGGCGAGTGCAGGAATCATCAGTATGTTGAAAAGGGCGGACCCGACCACGGCGGCGACGCCCAACTCAAATTTGCCGTGGAGGGCCGTGGAGATGACTGCCGTTGACAGTTCCGGGAAGCTCGACCCGACCGCCAGCACGACCGACCCCTGTACGAGGGGAGGGACCTGGTAGTACGCCGACAACTTCTCAGTGGACGACTCCAGCCATACGCTCCCCTTCCAGACAATGGCGGCAGACACGATTGCAAGACCGGCGTACGTCAAAATCGTCGCGAGGAAACTCATGCGCACTTCGGGATGGAGGGAGGGCGGCGAAAAGTGTAGTTGCAATCTCCAACCACTCTCCGGAGACGCAGTTCACTGCAGTTCACTGGGGACCGTGTGATTTGGGGTGATTATCTTGAGACAGAATCGGAAAGGGGGATTCGCCAAGACACACCATGAGCCAAGGCAATTGCATCCGCACCGTAGTTGATGAGGGCCGCCCTCCGTTTCGGAGAAAAATATCCTCACGCCGCGGTTTCCCATGCCTCGTGACTCTTCGGTCCTCAAGCCCGACACGCACCAGAAGCGATGGAGTCCACCGGGTCCAGTCGAGGTGTTGCCGGGCGACGCCCTGCACAGTAGGCCTCTTCATTTGAAATTCGACCCCCACCCAGGCAACTTTTTTGGCCAAAGGACCTTAAACAGGGCCTGGAAAGACGGGCTGTCCAGATGACAGTTGAGGTCTCGAACAGTCCCTGTGGGTCGGTAGCGAAGTGGACAAACGCAGCAGACTGTAAATCTGCCGGCTTATGCCTTCGGAGGTTCGAATCCTCCCCGGCCCACTTCTTTGGAGTGTGGAACAGGGAGTGTGGAATTGGGGGTGTGGAATTGCGGAAGGAACCTTCAACCTCCGTAGTTCTCATTCCAAACTCTAAAATGTGTTTGCGGGAGTAGCTCAGGGGTAGAGCATCACCCTTCCAAGGTGAAAGTCGCGGGTTCGAATCCCGTCTCCCGCTCATCCGCGTGGGGAATTGGGAACTCGGAATGTGGATTGGAACTCCGCATTCCCCGCTCCGCATTCCTCATTCATGCTGCCGCCTTAGCTCAGTGGTAGAGCACATCCATGGTAAGGATGAAGTCCCGTGTTCGAATCACGGAGGCGGCTCACTTTTCAGGTTTTCACTCCCAGGTGCTGAGCCTCGATTCACGCTCTGAATCGGGGCTTTTGTATTGTCGAAGCAGGACACTGGACCCGCCGCTGGACCCGCCGTAGCTGGGGTCCTCTGTGCCCACGATTGCCCGGTTTCGGACCTCCGGAGAGAACCTGTCAATCCTTCCCTCGCTGTGGCCACTGGGGGACCTTCGGGGCCTCTATGCGCTCGATCTCATCGGGCGTCAGGTCCACCTGAATCGCGCCGACGTTCTCTTCGAGGTGCGTCATGCGCCGGGGACCAATGATCGGCGCCGTCACCACGTCCTTGTGCAACAGCCAGGCGAGACTGACCTGGGCCGGGGTGGCATCTCTCTCGGCGGCAATGTCCCGGATTTCGTCGAGGACGGCCCAGTTCTCGTCGGTGAACCGCCTGCGGGTGTAGGCGTCGCTGCCGGCCCGGAGGTCGTCCGGCGGCTCCTCGCCGCGCTCGTACTTGCCCGTAAGAAAGCCACCGGCCAGCGGCGCCCAGGGGATCACGCCAACCCCCTGGTCGGCACAGATCGGCAGAAGGTTGACCTCTTCGTGGCGGTCCACGGCGTTGTACTCCGGTTGCATGCAGACGAACCGTTCGTGTCCCTCCAGATCGGCCGTATACAGGGCCTTCGAAAACTTCCAGCCAGCCATCGTCGACGCCCCTACGTACCGGACGAGTCCTTCGTCGACGAGGTACGCAAGCGCCGACAGCGTTTCCTCGATCGGCGTGGTCTCGTCCCAGCGATGGATCTGGTAGAGATCGATGTAATCGACGCCCAGCCGGTCGAGGCTCGCATGACACTGGTCGATGATGTGCTTGCGGGACAGTCCCTGGGCGTTCGGGCCGTCGTGCATCTCGAAGAAGACCTTCGTCGCAATCACCAGTTCGTCGCGGCGACGACCGGCGATGGCCTCGCCGACGATCTCCTCGCTCTCTCCGTCTGAATAGGCGTTGGCCGTGTCGAGGAAGTTGATCCCCAGATCGAGCGCACGGTCGAGAATCGCCAGGCTGCGCTCGCGGTCACCGATCATCCACTCGGCCCCGCCCCCGAAGTTCATACACCCCAGACAGAGTCGCGATACCTCCAGGCCGGTTCGCCCAAGCGTGGTGTATTCCATGTCCTTGTCGACTGTGGTCATTCTGGGGACAGCGATGAACTGAGCACAGGATACGATTGGCTTCAATCTGTTGCAAACGCGTGATCTGGCCGTCTCGGCAGCATCGATCCCACCGTGACGGAGCCCGTCGCGCCCCGGCGGGAGGAGGGCAGACCGTTCAGGCACGCCCCCGCTTCGACAGCGGGGCAGGGCTGTGATCTTGGAGCCGACAGACATCAGTGGAGGCGATTAATCGGCGTTGATTCTTTCCCGACCTGCGCAGTTTTTGGGGACACCTCGTCTCAATACTACCTTTCTCCAGTGCCGTGACCCTTTTTCTCGTCAAGCTGATCGATTTTGCGGTCAAGCCCCTTGGAATCGCCCTGATTGCGATGATCACCGGACTGGTTCTTTCCAGGAGGCATTGGCCCGCAGGCGCGGGTATCGGTGTGTTTGGGATTTTCTTTCTATGGATCTGCGCGACGCCGTGGATGGGGGACACGCTCATCCGATCTCTGGAGGAGCGGTTCCCCCCTCAGCCCCTCGACTCGGTGGAGACGGCCGACGCAATCGTGGCGCTCGGGGGCGGCGTCGGGCGGGCCACCCCACCCCGCCGGCATCCGGACCTGTCCGGTGGGGCAGACCGAGTCTGGCACGCGGCACGCCTTTACAAGGCCAGAGTCGCGCCGACCCTTCTCGTAACCGGGGGCGCGCCCCCCGGAGTCTCAGGCACTGCTGCCCCGGCGATGCAGGAGGTGTTGGAAAGCTTCGGTGTCCCGTCCGACTCTGTTCTCCTGGAATCCAAGAGCAACACGACCCATGGAAACGCCCTCTACACGGCCCGGATCTGCGCGGAGCGCGGCATCGAGCGGATTGTACTTGTGACCTCCGCGGCCCACATGCGGCGGGCCCTGGCGGCCTTCCGCACGACTGCTCCTGCCCTGGACATCCGCCCCGCAGCCACGGACCATCAGGCCGTGCGGGATCCGTTCACGCTGCTCTCGCTCGTCCCGAGCGCCGACGAGTTACAGCTCAGTACGACGGCCTTCCACGAATACGTCGGGTACCTGTACTACCAGTTCCGGGGCTGGATCGCCGACCCGGGTCGGGAGAGCGCCTGATCATGCCTCTACGCATCCCCGCTCTGGCTCGGGAAGAATTCCGTGAGCGACCCCGTCGCCGTCCCACCTCTACGTGGACGGGTGGGAGCGCAGGTGTACATCGAAAGCTCGCATTCGATATGAAATGCCGGCAGACGGGTATAAGATCACCGTGAAATCAGTCTGCGGCGAAACTTGGGGGGAGGTTTCTGAATAGTAGGGACTGGTCTTATATCGCGGGGTGGAGCAGTGGTAGCTCATCAGGCTCATATCCTGAAGGTCGCGGGTTCGAATCCCGCCCCCGCTACTGCACCCTGGCCCCGACGGCTCCGCTAAGCGGCGGAGCCGTTTTGTTTTGCCGTGGCC
>CAZRPQ010000296.1:0-1981 GCA_964601725.1 uncultured Salinivenus sp.
CGGAAATTGGCGAGGCACGTCTTCAGGGCCTCCAGCGCAGAAACGCCTTCCACCTCATACTCAAGGATGTGCCACTCCGTACCCCCCATCTCCTCAGCTATCTGAATGATCCGCGGCCAGTCGAGATCGTCCTCTCCGATCACTGCGCCCTCGTTTCGGCTCGAATAGGGCTTGGCGTGCAGGGTCGTCGTGCGGCCCGGATGCCGCTTCAGAAGTTCCACCGGATCCTGCCCGATTCCGGCGGCATGGCCGGTGTCCAGCTGCAAAATGAAATCGTCCCGGGTGTTCTCGGCCAGCAGTTCCCACATCAGATCCCCGTCGAAGGTCTCAAAAATGTAGTCGTGGTTGTGGTACCCGATCTGCATCCCGTGGGACGAGAGGCGCTCCGCAATTTGATTGAGTTCCTCAACCGTCTGCATGAACGTCGCCCGGTCGCTGCGCTTCTCTTCGGGGATCCATCGAACGATGAGGTACTCGTTCTCCAGAGTCTTACTGAAGGCGACCGTCTCCGCAAAGGTGTCGCCCTGAAGGGCCTCCATCATGATGTGGGTGCCGCAGCACTCCAAGCCGTGAGTGTCGAGAATCGAGCGCAGCTCCTTCGCGGAATGCCCAAAATAATTGGCAAACTCCACACCCTGAAAGCCCATCTCCGCAAGTTTGGCAATCGTGCCCTCAAAGTCCTCTTTGAGCTCGTGGCGAACCGAATATAGCTGGACACCCACGGGCGGAGACGATCCGGGAGCTCCGGAGCCTCCCCCACACCCGGCGAGGCCGCCGACCGATGCCAGTGCGAACGCACCGGCCGAGAGTTCGAGAAACCGACGACGTGAGACTGAGGATGTATCCATGAAACCAAGGGGATTCGTGCAGAGGAAAAGGACCGGCGGCCCCGTTCACTTCAGGGCCTTCGGCAGAACGAACCGACGGTTCGAAAGGGCCGCGGGCATCTCCTCGGTCGTGTCGTACCGACGGAGTCGCATCTGGAACTGCGTTCGTTCCGGAGGGAGCAGGGTGGACGCTACGAGCGAATGAAATTTCGTCCCAACGCCCATGTAAGCATGGTCGAGCGTGACCGACAACGACTCTACACGACGGAGCGAGTTCAGCGTCGTTGCCTCCGAGAGGGTGGCAAACGGATTCACACCGATTGAGAATGGAGCGGGTAACGTACGGACGTCGAGGACTTTCGAATGCCCTGCCGAAACGAGAACCGTCAAACCAAAAGTCCATTCTGCTTAGCCGATTAAGCGCCCCAAAATTGAAAGTCAACGGTGTCATGACCGGTTTGGAAGAGAACAACCGTTACGCCCAGGCTCGTCCCAATTCCTCAACGGGCACACACCCGTCGTAGCGCCCCGGTACGTGCTCGTACCGCAGCTCCTCCGTGGCCCCCACTTCCGACGTGTAGTACCCTACGAGGGTAAGCTCCTTTACGTGTGAAAAGAAGGGGCGAAGCTGAATCTCAATTTCTTGGGGTCGCCCATTATCGAAAATTTCTGCTGGAACCTCCTCGACGTCCCACGCTGCGTCGAAATCGACAGTCACTCGGTCCGGCTCCAGCGCCTGGGCCTCCTCTGCGAGCACCCGGAGCACCGCGTCTTTCTGCTCGGCGGATCCTTCGATGAAAGACGTGCCGACCTTTGCCTGGGCCGTCGGCTCTACCTGCTCGAGCCCCGTGAGGAAGTGGGTTCGCTCCAGCGTCGTCATCCACCCCGAGAGCATCCGGTCGATAAACGTCGGGACCCCCGCTGCCTTTGCACCGGGCGTGTCCGTCGTGGGTAGAATACGCTCCGCGAGGGCTCCGACACGCTCAAATTGGGCGTTCGAGAGCGTGCGAAGCTCATAGGCGTCCCCGTCGCTCCCGCCGCAGCCTCCGAGAACCCCGGCGGCGGTGGAGACGGAAAGAGCGCCTCCGGTGAGAGCCGCAATACGTTTCAAGGCCTCGCGTCGTGTCATCGGTCGAAAAAGACGTGGTTAGAGA
>CAZRPQ010000296.1:2081-3803 GCA_964601725.1 uncultured Salinivenus sp.
AGACGTGGTTAGAGATTGCCGCGATTCACCTCCGACACCGCGTAGTCGACCGCGCGGGCTGTGAAGGCCATATACGTAATCGACGGGTTTTGCACCGCGGAGGAGGCCATGCAGGAGCCGTCCGTGATGAAGAGATTGGGCACGTCGTGCGTCTGATTCCACTTGTTGAGCACAGAGGTGTCGGGATCGCGTCCCATACGGGCCGTCCCCATCTCGTGGATGCCCTCACCGGGCGTGTAGCCGTGGTCGAACGCCGTAACGTTCTCGCCGCCCGCGGCCTCTAACATCCGAGCCGTGGTGGCCCGCATGTCTTCCCGCATGGCACGCTCGTTCTCGCTCAGTGTGCAGTGGATGCGGAGGACCGGAATGCCCCACGCATCGGTGACATCGGAGTCGAGCTCCACGTAGTTCTCGTGGCGGGGTAGGATCTCCCCGTAGGCGTACAGGGGCATGTGCCAAGCGCCGGGATGGCGCAGCGACTCTTTCAGTTCTACTCCAAATTCGGGACCACTGATGCCACGCTCCCAGCTCTCCTGCCCGCCGAAGCCGTACACCGCATAGCCCCGAATGAAGTCAGACTGCTGCGTAGCGGGATCACGGAGGTTCCGGTAGCGCGGGATGTAAATGCCGTTGGGCTTCCGACCGTAGTAGGTCCCGTCCAGGTCCGGGAATTCAGCACGAGCGCCCGTCTTGAAGTGGTGGTCCATCAGGTTGTGTCCCAGCTCTCCACTGGAGTTGGCCAGCCCGTTCGGAAAGGCATTCGAGGTCGAATTGAGCAGGATCTGCGTTGAGCCGAGGGTGGAGGCACAGAGAAAGATGAGACGTCCCTTAAACTCAAAGGTCTTCTTCGTCTCGCGATCGATGACCCGCACGCCAGTTGCCCGCCCCGACTCCCGATCGTAGATCACGCTGTGGACGATGCTGTTGGGACGGAGCGTCATGTTGCCCGTCTCCCGCGCCGCCGGCAGGGTCGCGCTCTGCGACGAAAAGTAGGCCCCGTACGAGCACCCCCGAGAGCAGAGATTTCGGTACTGGCATTGCCCTCGGCCCTTGTGGGGCACCGTCAGATTGGCCACGCGGCCCGGTGTCACGAGGCGATCTGGAAAGTTCGACTCGATCCCCTCCTTTACGGCCTGCTCCACGCAGCTGTACTCCATAGGCGGCAGAAACTGCCCGTCGGGCACCTGGGGCACCCCTTCCTCTTTCCCACTAATTCCCACAAACTCCTCCACATAATCGTACCACGGGGCCAAATCCTCGTAGCGAAGGGGCCAGTCCACACCGAATCCGTCGCGCGCATTGGCCTCGAAGTCGAGCCGACTCCATCGATAGCAGTGTCGTCCCCAGGTAAGGGACCGCCCGCCTACCTGATGCCCCCGAATCCAGAGAAAAGGTTCGTCCTCCTCGTGGGTGTACGGATTCTTTCGGTCATTGACGAAGAAGTGGTTGTTGTATTCGTTGACCGGCCCGGCCTGCGACTGGATGTACTGCTCGGTCTGCATGTGCTTCCGATCCTCACGCCCCCGAAACTCCGCCTCCCAGGGTCTAGTCATCTCAGTGGGATAGTCGCCGTGCTCAACGTTCGGGCCGCGTTCGAGAACGAGCGTCTCCGCTCCCTTCTCCGTTAGCTCCTTGGCAGCCCAGCCTCCGGTAATCCCGGAGCCGACAACGATGGCGTCGTACGTCTTCTCCTGAAGAAGTGTGGGGGCGTCCATGGCGCTG
>CAZRPQ010000297.1:0-3802 GCA_964601725.1 uncultured Salinivenus sp.
CCAGAACTCACGACCCATCAACTCACGACCCATCAACTCACGACCCATCAACTCACGACCCATCAACTCACGACCCATCAACTCGCGACTCATCAACTCATCACTCATCAACTCATCACTCATCAACTCACAACTCCTGATCCGCTCCTTCCCCCACGCCGAACGCCCAACACCGAACGCTCAACGCCTAACGCTCAACACCGAACGCTCAACGCTCATCCCTCAACATGACCGACCCGTCTCTCTCGTCGTTTCTCGAGGTCGACGCCGACCATCCCTTTCCCATCCAAAACCTTCCGTACGGCGTTTTCACGCCCCCCAGCACGACGGTCCCCCGCGTAGGGGTTGCGATCGGCGATCAGGTGCTTGACCTGTCTGTGCTCAACAACGAGGGGCTCTTCGACGTCCCTGAGCTCCGGAACGCGCGCCCCTTCGCAAAGTCTTCCCTGAACGATTTCATGGCGCTTGGCCCGTCGGCGTGGACGGCGGTTCGGGAGCGGCTCCAGGCCCTTCTCCGGGCCGACACGCCCGAGCTGCGCGACGACGCGTCCCTCCGTGAGCGAGTTCTCCACCCCCGAACCGACGTGACGCTTCATCTGCCCGCCGACGTGGGCGACTACACGGACTTCTACTCCTCGAAGCAGCACGCCACCAACGTGGGGACGATGTTTCGGGGCGCCGAGAATGCGCTGAAGGACAACTGGGTGCACCTGCCGGTGGGCTACCACGGGCGGGCCAGCTCCGTCATCCTGAGCGGCCGCGACGTGCGACGCCCCTGCGGCCAAACCCGCCCGGAGGCCGACGAGCCGCCGGTCTATGGGCCCACGCAGCTGCTCGACTTTGAACTCGAAACCGGCTTCTTTGTCGGCGACGGCAACGAGCTCGGGACGCCCATCCCGATCGAGGAGGCGGACGATCACATCTTCGGCATGGTGCTGGTCAACGACTGGAGCGCCCGCGACATCCAGGGCTGGGAGTACGATCCGCTCGGCCCGTTCCTGGGCAAGAGCTTCGCCACCACCATCTCCCCGTGGGTGGTGCCCATGGCGGCGCTTGAGCCCTTCCGGACCGCGGGCCCCACACAGGACCCCGAGCCGCTCGACTACCTGCAGGCCGAGGGCGACGCGGCCTACGACGTCACCCTGGAGGTGGACCTCCAGACGCCGTCGATGTCGGACCCCCACACGGTGTGTCGCAGCAACACCGAGCACCTCTACTGGACGATGCGGCAGCAGCTCGCCCACCACACCGTCAACGGCTGCAACGCGTGTCCCGGCGACCTCATGGCGTCGGGCACCATCAGCGGACCCACCGAGGCCAGCTACGGCAGCATGCTGGAGCTCTCGTGGCGCGGGGAAAAGCCGGTGCCCCTGCCCGGCGACGAGACGCGCTCGTTCATCGAGGACGGTGACCGTGTCATCATGCGGGCCTACGCCGAGGGCGACGGATACCGGATCGGCTTCGGCACCGCGGAGGGGACCGTTCTTCCGGCGTCGTGCACCTGAAGGCACCGTCGGGCAAGACGACTTGGCAGACGATCTGCGAAATCGTCCACGTCGTGGCAGGTCTTGCGCCCACCGCTTTTGCCACAATTGCGGAGTCCTCCGTGTTGGCTGTCACCTCGTCCGATTTCTCCGCCGAACTGGCAGAAAACTTTGGGGCACATTCCGGGTGGTATAGGTGTTGCTTCTGTGGGTAAGTGCATTGCGAGGCGAGCGACCGGCCCATGGGGCCGGGGTCACGCCTCCTCACGAATCCATTAACGAACCACCGCACCCAACTATGACTCGCTTGACCCGCACCCGAAACCGAAACCTCAGCGGCCTCCAGAACGAAATCGACCGCGTCTTCGACCGGTTCTTCCCCTCCCGGGAGCAGGACCAGGACGACTCGTCTCCGCAGGCCGTCTGGCGTCCCCGCATGGACCTCATCGAGACGGAGGAGGCCTATCGCCTGCACCTCGACATGCCCGGGATGAGCACAGACGACATCAAGATCAGCTACCAGGACAACGAGCTGGTCGTGAGTGGCGAGCGGACGAGCAAGCGCGCCGACGAGGGCGAAGAGTTCGTGCGCGTGGAGCGCTCCTTTGGGCAGTTCCGCCGCGCCTTCACCCTGCCCCGCACGGTGGACGCGGACAGCATCAGCGCCACGTACGAGAACGGCGTGCTGACCGTCACCGTGCCGAAGACGGAGACGGTGAAGCCGCGCCAGATCGAAATCCAGTAGTCTCGTTCTGGAGACGGTCTCCACGCCCCTCTCCACGGTCCCTCGTGAAGGCCCCTGGCCGGACGCTCCGGTCAGGGGCTTTTTCTGTAGCCCTCCCCTCGCGCGACCGGTCGCCCGGGCGAATTCCGAGTTTGCGCCGCGGAGCTCCAGCCAATCTCCAACAGGTTTCACGCGTTCGGTGCGATCGAACGGAAACTTGCGACGCTCCCCCCGTCTTCACATCCATACGTCTACGCATTCAGCCTTTCACACCGCTCCGCGACCCATGCGACGCACCACGCTCATCGACGAAGACGGGCACCTCGTGACGGTGAAGGCCCCCGAGGACCAGCCGACCAACGATCCGAAGGAGGACACGCACCACGACTTTCTCACCGATCACTGGATGGACGTGGCCGCGGCGTCGTACCTCGGCTTCAAGCGGCACGGCATCGGGACCGTCGTCGTGACCCAGCGCGACCCGGCCGCCAGCCCCATCCACGAGAGCATCGGGACCCACAAGCTGCTTTACAGCCCCGATGGTGTTTGGGGCGGGTGGCTCAAGCACAACGAGGAACGCCTCCCCGCCGACTGGCTCGACACGCGCTTCCAGTCGTACGATCCGAACGAATCGGCGATCGTCGTGATGGCCGACGAGGACGGTTCCCTCCGGGTCTACGCCGTGGACGGCACGCCCGCCCCGCCGCGGAGCTACGAGCTGGTGCAGGCGCGGCAAAACTGAGCGCACATGTCGCCCGTGAACTTAGGGTGATGCCTCCCGTACCTCTGCCATCCGTCTCAATGACCATTGCTGGAATTCTCCTCGCTATGCCTGCGACGCTGTCAAAGTCCGAAATTTTTCGTGCCCTCGAAGACCTCCCGGACGAAGAGATTGCCCTGGAGGACGTGATCGAACGCCTCATTCTCTTGAAGAAGGTGCGATCGGGCCTTAATCAGGAAGGCGAGGGCGTACCGCACGACGACGTGAAAC
Organism: uncultured Salinivenus sp.; assembly: GCA_964601725.1. Lineage (GTDB taxonomy): Bacteria > Bacteroidota > Rhodothermia > Rhodothermales > Salinibacteraceae > Salinibacter. The sequence continues at coordinate 3,200 of CAZRPQ010000297.1, forward strand.
AGCAGTTTGAGAAGTCCCCTGAGGAGCGTACCTGGCGGTAACCGCAGAATACAATGGCGACGCTCACGTGGAGGCCGCAGGCCCTGAACGACCTCGAATCCATTGAGGAGTACTACGAAGATATCGCTCCCGACTACGCGTCGCTCCTCGTCGAGGAACTCTTGGAATAGGCAGAGCAACTGGAGACGTTTCCACGGATGGGACGAATCGTCCCGGAAATTGGCGATGAAGACATCCGTGAACTCATCTATCGGGACTACCGCCTCATTTACATCGTAGACTTGAAGACCGAACAGGTGGACGTGCTTACGGTCATTCATTCGTCGCAACATTTGGGCTCCCTCAATTCGGGAAATTCGTGATCGTCCCTTCCCGGATGTGGTGCGTATCACACAGGGGTCTTCTCACGCGCAGGGAAGATTCACGCCTCCCTCATCACACATCACGAATCGTGCCGTCACGTCCTCCCACCGCCCGCCATCCGCTCCGCACGCCCACCGCCAGTACCACCGGAAAGACTGCCGCGTGCAGGTCCTGTGGCCACCACGTCCACCCCGCTGCCACGACCGCAGCCGCAAGTGCCGTCGCGAACAGGTACTCGCG
>CAZRPQ010000298.1:0-3780 GCA_964601725.1 uncultured Salinivenus sp.
GGCGGGCGCCCTCGCGGTGACCCGTGGGGGCGCGACGGGCCTCGTTGGGGTGATGGTGGCGGTGGCGCTGCTCCCCCCCGTGGTGGCCACAGGGCTCTTGTTCGGGGCGGGGCACCCCGACCCGGCCCTCCGGGCAGGACTGCTCACGGTCACGAACGTTGTTTCCCTCAATCTGGCCGCTGTGTGCACGTTTCTGCTGCTCGGGGTGCGGCCCCGCGACTGGCGCGACGTGGAGCAGGCCCGCACCTCCACCCGCATCGCCCTCGCGCTCTGGAGCAGTGCCCTGGTCGTGCTTGCCCTTCTGCTCTGGCAGTTTGCCTGAGTTCGGGATGATTGGGAGAAGCACTGACTACGAGACGCACCTTAAATGAAGTCCGATTACGAGCAGCAGGTTACGGGGGCTCCGCGACGCCGGAGGTCTCGGGCGGAGCCTCCCCCCATGAGGAGAGCGGCGGCACCGGTAGTCTTCAGTGCCTGCGCTGGAATTCCGATCTCGCTCGTCTAAACGACCGATTGCCGAGGTGGGTCGGGGCTCTTCCTACCTCAGTTTCAGAACAACGGGGACTTACGACTCAGCCTTTTTCCGGTGGCTGGTCTCGCTCGTAAGGTATACATTTATTGTTGCTTGTGAGTGTCGGATATACGACGCTCAGATAAAGAGTGTGAACAGGCGAATTTTCACCAGCAGTCGTCTAAGTAAGAACCCCGACCCATGGGCATTCTTGGAACTATTCTTGTCGTACTTTTGGTCCTTGCCCTAGTTGGAGGAGGCATAAGCTTTGGGCGGTGAAATGCCGGGCTCCCCGGCGGCGATCTCCTCGGGCTGGTCTCGATCGCCCTTTTGAACATGTTCCTGACGGGCAACTGGTAGGCCTCTGGCTCTGGCCTCTTCGTGCCTTTCAGGTACAAGAGGCAGCCGGGTGACCGCCCCGTCCGCTGTTCGGAGCGTCATACTGGTGGGCCCGTAGCCGAATCTCTTCTCGATCTCATGTCGGTGGATCTGCCGACGGCCGACGTCTTGCCGGTTGTCGACAGGCGTGTGTCGACGCTGGCCGAGCAGGTTGTGCACCACCGAGCGCCCCCCGTCCTCCTTTCACTGCTCACTGGGCCATGCCTGAGTGGTCCTCCTCCAACAAAGAAGTCAACCAGTGTCTGAGCGACGGGTCTGCCCGCGACGGCAGTCCCGACGCGTCCTACGGCTCAGACCGTCCCACCACTGGATTCCGGGGGCTCTTCCATCGGCGGATCGCAGACCCCATGAAGGCTCAGGCTGCCGTTGCTCTCTCGGTCGTTGCCGGGCTTTTGCTGGTGAGCTCTCTCTGCATCGGGGCCTACGTCTGGACCCTGACCGACGACATCCCGTCGACCGAGCGCCTCGAAAACCCACCCTCCCAGCTTGCCACAATCGCCTACACGGCCGACGGCAAGGAGCTCGCCCGGTATGCGCGCAAGAACCGCGCCTCGGTGTCCTACGACAGCATCTCGGCGCACGTCACAAGCGCCCTCATCGCGACGGAGGACCAACGCTTCTACGAGCACTGGGGCGTCGACCCGAAGGCCAACCTGGCCGCGATGGCCGACATTCTCAGCGGAGCCTTCCGCGGGGGCTCCACGATCACACAGCAGCTTGCGCGCAATCTCTACGTCAAAGAGGTGGGAAGTGCGGTGACCGCCGAGCGCAAGCTGATAGAGATGATCACTGCCGTCGAGCTGGAGCGCCAGTACACGAAGCGAGAGATCATCGAAATGTACCTGAACACCGTCAGCTTCGGGGGCAACGTGTACGGCATCGAGGCCGCGGCACACACGTATTTTGGCCAGCGAGCCTCCCAGCTTAGTCGCCTTCAAGCCGCCACCCTGGTGGGAATGTTACAGGCGACCTCCTACTACAACCCAGCACGAAATCCGCAACACGCGAAGCAGCGCCGCAACGTGGTCCTCAGACTGATGCGGGAACAGGGTCTTCTCGATGCTTCCTACTACCGAAGGCATGCCGATGACCCGGTGCAGCTCGACTACCATTCCTCGCGCCTCTCTTCCAGTCTCGCGCCGTATTTTGCCGAGCACGTGCGCACCACTCTGTCGGACTGGGCCACGAAGGAAAGGTACAGCGACCATCCGCTCCACGGACGCGACATTTACGGCGAAGGGCTCCGAGTGTACACGACGCTTAACTCCGAGCTCCAGGAGCAGGCCGAGGCGGCCGTCCGATACAAGATGTCTGCCCTCCAAAAGGTGGTGAGCTACCAGCGGAGCGAGCCGTCTCCTGGGCTCTACAGCAGCTCCCTCGATGACTATCGCTCGCTGGAGCCGGACGAAGAGTACGAGCCGTTCGCCCACTTTTGGGAGTCGAATCCCGATGTGCTGAACGAGTTCATTCGTCAGACGACGCGCTACGATACGCTGCGGGCCCGCGGGATGGGGCCGAGGGCGGCAGTCGATCGACTTCGCGACAACGCCTCGTTTCTCGACTCGCTGAAGACGACGAAGAGTCGTCTGGGGGCCGGGCTCGTCTCTCTCGATCCCCGAAACGGCCACGTGAAGGTCTGGATTGGGGGGCGCGACTTTGAAACCGAGAAGTACGACAAGGTCGGCATCGCGGAGCGCCAGCCGGGCTCGACGTTCAAGCCGTTTACCTATACCGCGGCCATCGACAACGGCTACTCGCCCTACGACAGGCTCCTCGACAGCACATTTACCTGGAAAGACGCGGGGGCAGACACGACCTGGTCGCCCCAAAACTATAGCAGGGAGTCCTCCGGCGAGATGCTTACCCTGAATCAGGGTCTGGCCCGTTCCAAAAACACGATTACGACTCGGCTTGCCATGGAGATAAATCCGAGCACGGTCGCAGCCTACGCCCGGCGCATGGGCATCCGCAGTCCGCTCCAACCGGTTCCGTCGATCGCCCTGGGGACGAGCGAGGTAACGCTTCTTGAGATGGCCACCGCCTACAGTACCCTCGCTAGCGGGGGGCTTTACAACGAACCGGTCGCCATTACCCGCGTCGAAGACCAGCACGGCAACCTGATCTGGGAGGCGTCCCCGACCCCTCGCGAGGCCCTCTCAAAACGGACAGCCCACACGGTCGTCGACATGATGCGGGAGGTCGTCGACCACGGCACTGGGCAGCGCATCCGTACCCAGTTCGATCTGCGAGAGTATGATCTAGCCGGCAAGACGGGAACGACCTCGCGTTCAGCCGACACGTGGTTCATGCTCGTCCACCCCGAACTCGTGAGCGGAGCCTGGATCGGCTTCAACGATCAGCGGCTGACCTTTCGGACGAATTTTTGGGGCCAAGGAGCCCATAGTGCTCTCCCCGTCGTGGCGGACTATTACCGGCGCACCGCCGAGTCAAAGGAGGTGTCGCTCTCGAAGGACGCGTCGTTCCCGCTGCCCCAGCGCGACCCCTCGCCGGAGACTCAGTCGGACCGAGGCGGGCAGGTTGGCTGGTGAGCCCCTCAGGGCTTGCATTCAGGCTTCTTCCCGGAGTGGCGCTTCGGACGCTCTCGGCGACGGTCTGAGACAAGATGAGGCCCGCCGGGACCGATACGAGAGCGGACTCCAACGATTAGGGGGGCTCGAATCGGACCGCTCTCACAGTCGGTATCGCTTCTTGAGCAGGGGGACACCGCCGAATACCAGTGGTCGGTCCTCATCCATTGATGATTGCAGCCCATACTCGGGGCGCAACTTGGGGGCGCAACTTGTGGATGAAAGACAAACCTGGGGAACGGAGCCGCGGCAATCGAGGCGGAGGAGACCGGCATCGGGATG
>CAZRPQ010000299.1:0-3775 GCA_964601725.1 uncultured Salinivenus sp.
CACGTCGCCCGCTATGTCTCGGCTGAATATCCATCCACCAAACAGCTTCTGAGTCATTCACACCCCTCGGTCTCGTTCAGGGGCAGCCGAATTGTGAACCGACTCCCCTTGCCCTTCTCGGTTGTCACCTCGATCGCCCCGCCCATCTGCTCGACCGCCTGCTTGGTAACAGTGAGCCCGAGGCCTGTGCCCTCGTACTCCCGGTCCCGGCCCTCCGATTCCTGCCGGAACGGGTCGAAGAGCACCTCCACCTGCCCGTCCTCCATCCCGATGCCCGTGTCCGTGACCTCCAGGATGGCGGCCGCCTCCCGGTGGTAGGTCCGAAGCGCGACCTCTCCTTCCTCGGTGTACTTGATCGCGTTGGAGACCAGGTTCTGCAGGGCAAGCTGTATTCCCTTTTCGCTGGCTCGGGCCTGGACGGCGGTCTCGCCGGCGTCGAGGCGAAGATCGACCCCCTTGTCTTCGGCCCTCGGCCGAAACTCCTCCACAACGTCCCGGGCCTGCCGGGACAGGTTGACCGTGTCTATCTCCAAGTCCATCTCCTCGGCCTCCAGTTTCGAAAGGTTCAGCACCCCGTCGAGGGTATTCAGCAGGCGCCGCCCGCTCTTCTCGATCAGGCCTGCAAACCGGGAGGCGGGCGTTCCCTCCCCGACCTCTTCGCCAATGGCTTCGGCGAAGCCGAGGACCGAGGTTAGCGGCGTACGGACCTCGTGGCTCATGTTGGCGAGCAGTGCAGATTTGGCCCGGTTGGCGGCCTCGGCCTCGGCGCGGGCCTCTTCGGCCTCTTCCTTGGCCGCGCGGAGCCTCCGCTCCCGCCGTTTCAGCTCGGTGATGTCCCGGGCCTCCGGAATGAGGAGGGTCACCTCGCCCTTCTCGTTGGTCACCGGCCGGATCGAAAAGTCGGCCATCCGGGTCTCCTCGCTCCCCTGCACGGGCCGCTCGTACCGAACGAACTCCCCCTCCGCAGCGCGCCGGATTGCGTCCTGGAGCGTCCGCTTCGACTCCGGTCCGGTCTGGGCCCAGTGCGTGTCCCAGAGCGGTTTTCCGATGACCTCCTCGCGCTCCAGGTCGCCAAACTGGAGGGCCGTGTCGTTGATCTCGATGACGGTTCCGTCCGGCTCCAGAAGGCCGGTGAACTGGTAGGTCTGGTTGAAAATTGCCGACAGGCGGCGCTCGCGCCGTTTTCGCTCGGTGATGTCAGTGTAGACGGCGAAGATCTCCGGGGGGCCGTCCTGGGAATGCCGGCAGGCCACCTGGAGTTGGAAATCCCGGACCCCATCGGCCGTGGTGCGCTGCACCTCCGTCTGTAGCAGGCCTTCCTCCAATACGCGACGGTCGAGGGTGCGGGCCCGATCTGCCTCCTCCTCCGGCACGAGCAATTCGTTGATCTCTCGCCCCTTGACGTCGGCGGCCTCCAATCCGAATGTGTTCTCAAACGCCGCATTCGCGTCGGAGAGGTGGACGCCGTCCTCCGGAGCAGCACAGCGGACGACGGGCGTCGGAAGGGCTTCAAACAGGGTCTCCAGTCGGTCTCGCTCCTCCTCACGGGCCTGCTCGGCCTCCCTGCGGTCGGTGATGTCGAGGATCACTCCATTGAACACGACCTCATTCTCCCGTCGCTCGGGGACGGAGATGCCCAAAGCCCAGATGCGCGTGCCGTCCGGGCGGTCGAACGGGGTCTCAAATTCCCAACGGGTCTCCTCCGCGATGGCCTGCTCGATGGAGCGGGTCATCTCCTCACGGGCGCTTTCGGGAATGCATTCCCGGCACCGCTCTTGGAAGGTCTCCGGATCGGCGTCGATGCCCAGCACCTCCTCGGCGTGCTCGCTGACAAAGTGGTGCCCGACGTTTCCGTCCTCCCGGGCGTAGAACTGAAAAACCACGCCGGGGAGACTATTTGCAAGTCCGCGGAGCCGGGAGCGGAGCCGGGACTCCTGCTCGCGAATCGTCTCTCGAATCTGGAGCCAGCCGCGCGTCAGGATCCCTTCTATGATCGCGATGGTGCCCATGCTGGCCAGTAAAATGGGGGGGCTTGCGTCCGGCGAGAATCCCACCAGCATGCCTCCAGCGACCAGCAGGAAGCCGTACGTTAGGAACCAGAGGACCGGCCCAATCGACCGGGTGCCAAACCCGAGGACGGCGGCGAGCACGGCGTACACGAGAAGCACCCCGACCGCGTAGTCGACAGAGAAGCGATTCAGTACCGTCAGGGTGGCAAACCATCCCATGACGACATACATGACGACCCACATGCACGACACGTAGGCCTTGCGGACTTGGCGCGACACGTAAGACACTGCGCAGAGGACAATGAAAAGTCCGGCCGTGCCGAGGCGTGCCCAGAGGGGGTCGGTAGCTTCGGGATTGGAGAGGGCGTACAACAGCCCGAAGGCTACGATGAAGACGGCCCCAAGGAGGCTCAATAGACGGTGCATCTGCAACCGGAAACGAGTCTCCTCGGCAAGACGGTCGGCGCGGGGCCGAAGAGCGGAAAAAAGACTGAGAAGGACTTGGGGCATGAACGGTGGCGTCGAGTACAAAACGGGTCGAAGCGGCTCGTCTGTGCGTTCCGGGAGCTTCCAGCGCTCAGAAGCTTCCGGTGCCCAAGGGCCTCCAGTACAGGCAGGCATACGTTTCCGGCCGTCCCCCCGGACGCGCTGCTTGGATCGACGGGCCGAGCCTTGCGCGGCTGGAAGCAGCGGTTCGGAGTCGCGATGGACAACAATCTGCCTACGAGGCACTTCCCGTCGACCGGCGGTCCCGACTGTCTCTCGAGCTGGCCAACTTATACCGACTGCGAGCTTTCGATGTACACTTGCGGTCCCACCCGTCCACGTAAAAACGACCGGCCCGGTCGTCTCTACAGCCAGGCTTGAGTTCTACTCCACCGGATTTGCTGATCTCGGCGACCATCGGGACCCTGCGCAATGACCCTGAGCAGATGGTATTAGCGGCAAGACCCATGCCAGCCAGAAGTGTTGTACGTAGCGCCGGCCGCGGGGGGAGGACCTCCGGCGTCAGCTCTTTGAGGCCGAGGAGGTCCGGCCCGAGAGGACCTGCTCGATCGCCTCGGTCAGCTCGTCCCGGAAAAAGGGCTTGCTCACGTGCTCGTCGAACCCTTCGGCGAGCAGAGCCTCTCGGTCCCCCTTCAGTCCGTAGGTGGTCAGCGCCACGGCCGGGACCGACGCCGTCGGCTCCAGGTCGCGAAGCAGGTGCAGGAGCTCGGTCCCGCTCCGCCCCTCCCCGAGCTTGATGTCCAGTAGAAACAGGTCAAACTCCTTTTCCTCGAGGATGCCCAGCGCCTCCTCCGCGTCGGCGGCGAGGGCGAGGTCGTAGGTCCCCTCCAGCGTCTGCTCCAGGAGCAGCCTCACCTCCGGATTGTCGTCGACAAAAAGGATGCTCGGGAGCGTTGAGGAGCTCATGGTTGGGCCGCGTGACAAGAATAAAAAAACTGTGAGCTACATGTGGGGGAACCCGTGAGTGTTCCCGTCAGGGGAAGGGCGGAGGGACGGACTCCCACCCTATGCCTTCCTGGCACCGCTGGCCTCTTCGGCATCGTCGCCCCGCGGGAGCTGGACAGTGATGCAGGTGCCCTCGCCCTTTTCGGTCTCCACCTCGATGGTGCCCTTCATTTGCCGGAGTGCCTTCTGGGTCACCGCCAGCCCCAGTCCGGTGCCCTCATAATCCCGGCTCATGCCCTCGGACTCCTGCCGGAACGGGTCGAACAGGTCCTCCATCGCCGCCGGGTCCATCCCAATGCCGGTGTCCTCCACCT
>CAZRPQ010000300.1:0-3738 GCA_964601725.1 uncultured Salinivenus sp.
ACCCACCACGTCAACGCCCAGCTCTTTCAGCTTCCAGTGCCAGAGCATCACGCCCGATTCTAGGTGGAGAGGCTGGATGGAGCCATCGATGTGGGCCGTCAGGTTGGCCCCCGCCCCGCCGGTCCCCGTCACGACCCGGTCAAGATCTGCCAGATCGATGTGCTGTTCATACAGTCCGGTCCACTGCCAGCCGGAGACATAGATGCAGCTCCCATACAGCTCGGCACATCCAAACCAGAGCGTTCGGTTCGGCAGGGAGACGCCTGCCTTCAAGAGGGGAGACGAGTCCGTGTCGGGAACCGTCTGTTCCTCGCCACGGGCCGGCGTCTGCGCCGACATCCGGACAGACTGGCCCCTCGGGCGGCGGGAAGCCTCCCCAGGGTCCTCCGATCGCCCCTCTCCGGCAATCACGGTGGGACCCGTGCGGATCAGGAGATACGCATCAAGCCACAGCGACCAGTTCTGAACGTAGTGCACGTCCAGGTCGACGCGCTCGTCGAAGCGAAGCCGGTTGCGGCCGGACACCTGCCAGAGGCCCGTGATGCCCGGCGGGGTTTCGAGAATCACCTCCCTGAGTCCGTTCATGTCCGGCCGTTCGGTCGGCATGTAGGGACGAGGGCCCACCAGGCTCATCTCCCCCCGAAGAACGTTGAGCAGCTGGGGAAGCTCATCGAGGCTGTACCGGCGCAGAAATTCGCCGACCGGAGTGACCCGGGGGTCCTCGTCGAGCTTGTGATACTCCTTGTATTCTCGGCGACGCCCGGGATCTCGATCCAGCACCTGTTTCAACCGCTCCTCGGCGTCGCAGTACATGCTGCGAAACTTGAATACCGTGAAGCGCTGTCCCTGCAGCCCCATTCGCTCCTGGCGATAAAACACCGGACCTGGGGAGTCCAGCCGGAGGAGGAGAGCAATGGTCGCGAAGACGGGGGCCAGGAGCACGAGGGCGAGCCCTGCCGCTGCGAAGTCGAAGACTCGTTTCAAGGCCCATGCGCCGGGCCGCGAGGGCGCCCCACTGCGGACGCCGTAGCCCCGAAGCCCGTCGCCCGATTTTCCCGTGTTCCAGAGGGCGGGGGCGCCCGACGCGTCCCGGGCGAAGAAGACGTTGTCGAAGTGCTTTGTGTACTGCAGGAGCAGCTTGGCCCGGCGTGCGTGGGAGAGATCGGGGACCGATATGATGGCATACGACGTGTCGAACGTGCGAGACAGGTACGACGCCCAGCCCGGGTGGTCCAGCGTCGAGCCCGCGCTCCCCGACCCACTCGATTCGCTGAGCACGGCCATGGGGCGAAGTCCGATTTCCGGCCACCTGTTCAGGGTGTCCAGAATGTCGGTCTCGTCTTCCTCCGCGCTGACGACCACGGCCGGGAGGCCCCACCACGGCCAGCGGGCGAAAAAAATACGCGTCACCCCCCGGACGACGGGGAGGACGACGGTCCCGAGGCCCCCTGCGACCGCCACGAGAAGCACTGTATTCGCGTCCCTGGTGGCAAGGAAGGCCGTAAGAGCTGCGGTGCCTGCGATGACGCCCATTACGGTAGCCAGGCGCCGCATTTCCAATGCAGGGTGAGTGAACTGGAAATGGTAGAATCCCGAGAAGCCGAGAGCGAGGAGGAGCGCCGGGGCCAATACGATCGAAACCGGGTAGACCTGCTCCGCGGCTCCGGGCACCCAGCTGAGAGCCGTAGCGTAGGTCCCGGTACACAGCAGGAAGAATCCCAGCGCGTCCCCCAGAAGCAGCGTGAGGACCATCGTCCACCGAGACGTGGACTGACGTTGGAGCGTTCGTAGCGTGGCGTGATGCTGAGCGGGCTTCGTGGGGGCCGGGTCGCTTGTCAGCTCGCGTTGGACGGTCCCGGATTGCATCATGCCGGTGCCCAAGAATGAGTTGTACGTGCCAGCGAAGCGGGGAGTCATGCCCGGTCAGCGCCGACCGGGCTCGGTTTCCCGGAGAGACGCTTTGTCTCGACCTCCTGGTGAGGACCGACGGGGCTCCGGCAGACTGGGGCTCCGGAGACAGGCCGTGATCTCGCAGGCCTTTGGCTCAAGCAACCGTTCACAGGTCACCAGTGGCCTGTCGGTCCAGGGGGCCGGAAGGGGGAGACGGGGGCGGATCCGGCCCCTCCGATCCCTCGAAGCGGGCGTAGGCGGACCGGACGAGCTTCAGGAACGACGTGCGAAACGAGGACACGTCAAAGTGCTCTGCGTGTGCCCGAATTTCCGCCGGGGTGAATTGGGACTCGGCGTCCTCAAAGGTGCGCACGGCCTGCTTCAGCGAATCGGCCTCCTGACGCTGGAAGAACAGGCCGGTCGTGCCGGAAACCACCGTTTCCGTGGCCCCGCCGCGGCCGTACGCGATCACCGGGGTCCCACAGGCCTGGGCCTCCACCGGGACAATGCCGAAGTCCTCCTCCGCGGCGAACACGAAGGCCCGCGCGTTCTCCATGTGTTGGGTGACGGTGGCGTCGGGCTGGTGCCCGAGCATCGTGACGTTGGGCCCCGCCCGTTGGTTGAGCTTGTCAAACTCCGGCCCGTCCCCGATGACGACGAGCTCCCGGTCCGGCATCTCGTTGAAGGCCCGGACGATCAAGTCGACGCGCTTGTAGGAGACGAGCCGCGACGTCGTCAGATAGTAGTCGTCCTTGTCCGATTGCAGCGAGAACCGCTCCACGTCCACCGGGGGGTACACGACGTGGGCCCGCCGCCGGTACGTGTTCCAGATTCGGCGCGCCACGTGCTGGGAGTTGGCGACGAAGACATCGACGCGCGGCGCCGTGCACACGTCGTAGAGGCGCATGTAGTGCAGAACCGGCCGCGCAATCAGATTGCGAAGCGTCTCCGCCACTCCGTCTGCGTTCAAATAGTCGTGGTACAGGTCCCACGCATACCGCAGGGGGCTGTGCACGTAGCTGATATGCAGCTGGTCGGGCCGGGTGAGGGCCCCTTTCGCGACGGCGTAGCTCGACGATACGACGACGTCATGATCGTAGAGGTCAAACTGCTCGATCGCGAGCGGGGCGAACGGGAGATAATACCGGTACGCCTGTCTGGCGAATGGAAGCTTCTGAATAAACGAGGTCTCCACGGACTTTCCCTGCAGAAAATCACGCTGCTCGTCCGGGACAAAATCGATCAGGCTGTAAAGCTGCGCGTCCGGGAGCACCTGAATCATCTGCTCGAGGACGCGCTCAGCCCCCGCATACACCGGCAGCCAGTCGTGGACGAACCCAACGTGATCTGGCAGCGCTCCGTCGGCGTGATCTCCAACACCGACTGGCGCACCCTCAGTACCGTTATTCTGGCCGTCGAGCTGTGGAGGCATGAACGCCCGGTGGGAATTGTGAGTACGCCGTGCAGCGTGCGCCGCCCCGTGCAGCATGCGCGATCGGTGCTCGGAAGCCGGTCCGAAGCCGATCTCCGGCAGAGCGTGAGGTCCCCTCCTCCCTCAGCCTATTGGTTGCGATGCAATGGTTGACGGCGCCGGGGGCAGCGCGATGCACTGTCGCGAAGAAGAATGTCGTCGAGCATGGTCGATAATGTACCGCACCGCCCGCTCCCCCCGCTCATCCTTTGGATAAGGCTCCACCCTTGAGGCGACTGAATGTTAGAGGGGAGGCACGGAAGTCTCCCCGGTAGCCTCTCATCCCGTTTTGATTTCATCGTGTCGACCCGAACATAAAATGAGACCGGAGGGCGGAAACAAGTCTTTGTCCCTGTAAGCCGAGAACGTTCAACGTT
>CAZRPQ010000301.1:0-3738 GCA_964601725.1 uncultured Salinivenus sp.
ACGACCTGTTTCCGGACGGCCCGCTCAAGAAGGCGAGCAAGATCGCCGGAATACCGAAGCCCGAGAGCTGCATTTGAACGGCATCGCTCGCGCCACGCCGACTCTCTTTTTCACAACCACTGAGGGATTCCCATGACTGAAGTTGCAAGCTACGCCGAACAATTTGCCCAGGCCGACGACGAGCAGGACGACAGCCTCGAACGGTTCCTGGTCATTCTTTCGAAGGGATCGATGCAAGACGCGTACGCGGCCCTCGTCATGGCCAACGGGGCCGTGATGGAGGGCATCGAGACCCACATGTTCTTCACCTTCTTCGGCCTGGACGCCATCACGAAGGACAAGCAGGACGACCTGCACATCCCGACGGTGGGCAACCCGTCGATGATGCGCAACGTCCCCACCATGGTGGCCGGCCTGCCGGGGATGGAGGCGATGGCTACAAAAATGATGCGGAGTACAATGGAAGAGCACGACATCCCGCCCGTGTCCGAGTTCCTCGACATGATTGTGGCCGGGGGCGGCACGCTCTACGGGTGCGACCTGGCCGTCGACATGTTCGACCTGGAGCCCGAGGATCTGGTCGACGAGGTCGAGGACATCATTACTGTCGGGGAGATGCTCGAACTCGCCGGCGGGGAGCAGTCGCAGGTCGTCTTTGTGTGACCGGGCCGTCGCCCTTCGGTTGGGGGGGAGAGGGCGATCGCCTGTCAAAAGCTCTGTTGTGCGATGGAGGCTCAGCTGCCTCTATCTACCGCCGGTCGATCGAGAATCGCTTTCCATCCATGCAGGAGGGCCGACCGGCCGGCCCTTCGCTTACGAAAAGGCAAGACGTGCGCGGGGGACGGTCGTAACTGGAATGTATTTGGCATCAGTCGAGCGACAGTTCGCTCACGCGCTGCTCGGCCTCTTCGAGCCGATCGAGGCACTCGTTGGCGAGAGACACCCCCTCCTCGTAGGCGTCGAGCGCCTCGTCGAGCGACGGCGGGTCGTCTTCGAGGGTCTCGACGATGTCTTCGAGCCGCTCCAGGGTCTCTTCGAACGAGCGATCGGGGGCGTCGGACGGATCGGGCATTGGGACGGGTGGTTTTTGGGGCAGTACGGAATGAACGAGGTACGAGAGCGCAGTCAGGGTGTCAAGGGAGGGCGGGAAAGTACGGACGGATGGAAGTATGGACGGGTGGAAGCAGGAGGTCTGTTCAAATGGTTTGAAACCGGGGTGTGCAGAGGGGGGCCAGATGGACGGTGGTCGAGGAGGTGCCTATCCTGTGTGTCACGATGGAATAGACTCGTTCACGACTCTGCTCTGCACCATGGATCTCGGACTCGCTGGCAGAACCGCAATCGTCACCGGCGCGAGCCGCGGCATTGGCAAGTATATCGCGCAGGCCCTGGCCCGGGAGGGCTGCGACATCGCCATCTGTGCGCGCACCGAATCCGACCTCGACGACGCCGCGGACGAGATTCGGGAGGCGGGCGCCGAGGTGCTGGCCCTCCCGATGGACGTGACCGAGGCGGGCGAGCCAGAGCGCCTCGTCGAAGAGACCCACAATCGGTTCGGACGCATTGACATTTACGTGGGCAACGTGGGGGGCAACCGGCGCGGCGACTTCGAGGAGCTGTCCGATGAGGACTGGGAGGATCTGATCAACCTCAACTTTATGTCGCACGTCCGCGTGAGCCGAGCGGCCATTCCGCACATGCGGAATGTGGAGGGCGCGTCGATCTGCTACATCTCGTCCATCTTCGGGCGCGAGCTGGGCGGGGCCGGGCTCTCCCTCTACAACACCACCAAGTCGTCCCTCATCAGCGTGAGCAAGGTGATGGCCCAGGAGCTTGCCCCCGAGATCCGGGTCAACAGCGTGGCGCCGGGCTCCATCCGCTACCCGGGCGGCAGCTGGGACCAGCGCGTGAAGGAGAATCCGGAGGAGATGGAGCAGTTTGTGCAGGAAAACATCGCGATCGAGCGCTTCGGGCGGGCCACAGAAGTGGCCGACACGGTGGCGTTTCTCTGCTCCGAGCGGGCGAGTCTGATCACCGGGGCCTGCATTAACGTGGACGGCGGGCAGAGCCACTCGCTCATCTGAGAGGCGAGAGACGTTGCGCGACTCCTCTCAACGTACCGAGCTCGACGGAGCTACTCGAAGCGGGTGAGGCGCACGCGGAGGCGACGGGCGCGCGGCTCAGACTTGCGCCACTGGACGAGGATGGGGCTCTGGTAGCGACCCTGCTCGATGGTGCCCTCGCCGTTGGACGCGTCCTCGGTGACGAGCAGGCTCACCGACCGCTTCATGCGCAGAAACCGCTCGGCCGGCACGGCGAGGCACTTGTCGATGACGCGCTCGACCAGGGACTCGCTCAGTCCCAGCGTGTCGACAACCTTGTTGACGAGGCGGACGAGGTCGTATTTCGCGTAGTTCTTGGCCTTGTCGGGAATGGCACTCGGGTCCCGGAGCATGTTGCGGCCCTTCCGCGCCATGAATCGCAGTGGATCCCGGAGCACCTCGACCAGGTCGTGCTTCATGAGGAGCGTCTCGTACTCGTTCACCGTAAGCCCGGCGTGCTTTTCTTCGGAGACGAGATCGAGGTGCACGCGGCCCGTCGTCACGTCGTGCTTCGCCAGCATCTCGTGGAGCTGTTCAAAGATCCCGAGCCGGGGGTCCCGCAGGCTCACCGAGTCGATGGAGTGGTCGGAAACGGGCACCCGGAGTTCGGTTTCGTCCACCACCCGCTCGTCGTCGTATCCGATGATCGTCGTGCGGCGCTCGCGCCGGTCGTGGTTGTCTTTGTTGATGCCGTCGAGGTCGACAAAAAAGACCGGACGGGCCGGATTGCTGGGGTACGTGACGCAGTTTTCGAGCCCGGAGCCAATGAACGTGAGGTGGGAATCGGCATTCCGGGGCTCCGTGCGCCGCTGCTTGGGGCTCAGCTCCTTCCGGAGGTGCAGCTGATCGTGCCGGTAATTGGCCCCATGCGGAAAGAGCTCCCGGAAGGGCGCGATGAACTCGTGCACCTGGTCCTGGCACTGATCGAGCCGCTTACAGACCGTTTCCTCAAGGTAGCCGCCTGTGGTGTGGTACGAGCAGTACACGGCTTCGTCGTGACTCCCCAAAAATCCAGCGGCCTCATCCTCTATGTGCTGGTTCACGTCGATGACGTCGACGCGCCGCTCCGGCTGGAACTGAATCGTAAGTTGGCTCGGGTCCGAGGCCATACCTCAGGAGACGTTGACAATCGGGCCAACCGGGGGTGGAGGAGAGAGTGGAAGGACGGCAGGCCCCTCAGAGTACGGTGAGAAAACCCTGGTCCTTCGGAGCACAAAGCCATCCGACGTACAGGCTACAAAGGGGGCGGTTCCTGATCAAGCCTGGATGCGAGGGCGATCGTATGTTGGAAGCCTTGTCGAGCGATGGCGGCTCAGCTGCCTCTGATCGTGGGCGGACATCGGAAAAGCACGAGTGAACGTGTCCCGAACCCTTTCGGGGTGGGGGCGTGGACGCACCGAGATTCTGCCCCTGCAGAACGGATCGACCAGGCCGCCGTCGCTACGATGCGATTGCCGTGGCCTGGGGGTCGAAGGAACGAGCATCCCCGGAGCCGCAAAATGCGTTGTTGTGATCTCTGGCTCGTGGATTTTGCGACCGTTCTGCCAGGGCGAGGTCGCCGGGCAATGGGACGTCGTCTCCGCGATGATCGTGGGACCGGGCTGTACTATGCGCCCTCGGGGAGCACCTCGGCGTC
>CAZRPQ010000302.1:0-3731 GCA_964601725.1 uncultured Salinivenus sp.
ACGCGCCGCACCTCGTGCTGCGGGGCGCACAACTCCTGACCACGATGAACGCCTAGGACCGCATCGTTCCCTGCTCGACGGACTGAAGCAACTCTTGAATCCGGGACATCACCATCTGGATGGCGACCTGGTTGTGCCCGCCCCGGGGGATGATGATGTCGGCCTCCCGCTTCGACGGCTCCACGAACTCGAGGTGCATGGGACGCACGGTCCGCTCGTACTGGCGCAGGATGCCCTCAATGGACCGGCCCCGTTCCTGCATGTCTCGACGGATGCGGCGCATGAGCCGGATGTCGTCGGCCGCGTCGACGTAGATCTTGATGTCCATTCGCTCCTCCAGCGACGCCTCGGCCAGCACCAGAATGCCCTCGATAATGATGACGGGGCGGGGCTCTACCGTCTCAGTCTTTTCGTGGCGGGTGTGTGTCGTGAAGTCGTACACGGGCTTCTCGATCGCCTCGCCCTCGATCAGCCGATCGAGGTGCTCGCACATGAGTTCCGTCTCCAGCGCGTCGGGGTGGTCGAAGTTGAGGCGCGCCCGCTTCTCGGGGGAGAGGTGGGAGAGATCCCGGTAGTACGCATCGTGATCGAGGATGGCGATCGGGTCGGGCCCAAATTTGCGGATAATGCGATTCAGGACCGTCGTCTTCCCGGACCCGGACCCGCCGGCGATGCCGATGACGACCGGAGGATTCATGACATCAAACCCCTGCTCAGCAACAAACATCGAGTCGCCGCCGATACGTCCCCCAATCCCCCAGCCCCAGCACCTTCTACTCCTGCACCATGACGATCGTCCAGGTCTTCGTGTCCTCGTCGTAAGTGGAGGCATCTTCATCGAACGACAGCTCGTCGGACTCCTCCTCCGCCCACTCCCGAAGGTCCTCCATCTCCTCGGCCGTCTCTTGCACGATGAAGTTGACGAACTGGCCACGCTGAACGTCTAGGTCCTCCCCCGTGATCGGCACACGCTCTCCCTCCTCGACCTGCTCAAAGCGAACCTTGACCCGGGCCTCGTACGTGTGCTCGTCGGTCCAGGCACTCCGGTGCACTTCGGAGAGCATGTCCCACACCCACCGGTCTTCGAGGCTTTCATTGAGGACAGGGCTGATGATGGGGCGCCAGTAGTCAGTCACCGGCCCAATGTCCGGGAGCGAGGCGTCCATGCCAAGCTGGTAATTCGGAATCAGGTCGTCCGGCCGGAGCAGCCCGAACAGCCCGGAGAGGATCACCCCATTTTCGAGGAGGCGCCGCTGGGCCCCCGTTGGGAGGTTTGCAAAATCCATCGCGGCGTACATCACCCCCGGACTGTATCGGTCGAGGGCCGACATCAGGGGCGCGTCGTAGAGCTCCTCGTTGACGCGAACGGCCTCCTCCAACTCGTACCCCTCGAGCCCAAATATGTCCGCGAGCGCGTCTTCGTCCTCCTCCGCAATCAGCTCTTGCAGGGTGTCAATGAGTGCCCGCCGGTCGGGATTAAGATCATCGTAGTAGTTGAATGTCCCCGACGTGCGGTAGTCGAACATGTCCGGGGCGAAGGGATTTCCCCCGGGCTGTTTCTGATCGGCGGGGGACAGAAGGACCGTAAGATCTGGCATGTAGGAGCGAGTTGTTCAATCGAGGGCGAAGGAGGAGAAAAGGGACACGGACGGCGTCGCCTCGGCGAAATGCAGCGGTCAATCTGTTTCCTCGGCGTCCTGGGACGCTTGGCGGAGTTTCTCCATCAGGGCGTCGATGTCGTCGCGGATGTGATCGGCCCGGGCCTCTGCATCTTCGACCACCGCCTCGCTGTTGCGCCGCTTCTCGCTCTCGGCGCCGGACTGGGCGAGGCGACGAAGAAAGCCCTCCGCCTGGGCCGTGAGCTGTTCGAGCTGATAGGCGATGCGGCGGCGCGCATCGGGGCCTCGCTTCGGGGCAAACAGCATGCCCAGGGCAAACCCGACGGCGCCTCCTGCCAGCGCACTGAACACTCCGATTCGAGTCGCGCTTTTCTGTGACTTCTTTTTCATGAACAATAGACGTGCTGGGCAAGAAGAACGTGGAGTGGGAGCCCGGTGTGGTACCGGATGAACAGAATCCGGTTTCTCTATCAAGTTCCCTATCGTGTGGGAAGCAACCGTGTCCCCGCGCACCGGCCCACGAATGTCTCTTCCGCGAATCTTCGTTGCCATGTCCGTCTCGGCCGGCCTGTACTCGAGCCGGGGGTGAACCCTTTTGCTCTTAGGGCTTTGAATATTAGCGACCTCGTACGTTTCTTGCAACAGGTATTGGGGAATCTACACGGCCTTTGCGTATGCGCATCGGCCGACCCCACTGTTCCCTCCCAGACCAGCCATGCTCCCCGCCCCTCATCGGCCTCTGCGGCGGATCTTCGCAGTTGGTCCGTATTGCCTCTCCGCTCCGAAGGCACAGGGGCGCTCTCGGATGGCCGACCCTGTGGGCGTCCCGAAAGATAAACTCGAACCATCCCGTCCTCACTCACGACGCGTCTAAGCATGCACGAAACCCCATTCCCTATTCACGAGACGGGATCCTTCCAGTACAACGAGGAAGGCCCCGCCGACGCCCCCCTCCCTCCCGTCGTTCTCCTGCACGGCATGCTGGGGGATCTGAGCAACTGGGTGGATACCGTTGAGGCGCTCTCGGACAATGGCTACCACGTGCTGGCCCCCATCCTGCCCATCTACGACTTTCCTCTGTCGGAGACCGGAGTGCCCCGTCTCACGGAATACGTGCACGAGTTTGTAGAGACCCTCGGGCTCGATTCAGCGGTCCTCGTGGGCAACTCGCTGGGCGGCCACGTGGCGCTGCTCTACGCCCTGGACCATCCCGAAACCGTCCACGCCATGGTGCTCTCTGGGTCCTCCGGCATCTACGAAACCACGATGGGCTCGTCGTTTTTCCGCCGGCAAGACCGCGAGTTCATCAAGGAACGAACCGAGATGACCTTCTACGATCCGGCCCACGCGACCGAGGAACTCGTTGACGAGATGCTGGAAATCGTGAACGATCGGCCCCGTGCCTTTCGGTTGCTCAAATTTGCCCGCTCGGCCGATGAGGAAACCGTCACGGAGCAGCTCTCGCAACTGGACATGCCCTCGCTTCTGGTGTGGGGCCGCGACGACGTTGTCACGCCGCCGGAGGTGGCCGAGGAGTT
Organism: uncultured Salinivenus sp.; assembly: GCA_964601725.1. Taxonomy (GTDB): domain Bacteria; phylum Bacteroidota; class Rhodothermia; order Rhodothermales; family Salinibacteraceae; genus Salinibacter. Next base: position 3,158 of record CAZRPQ010000302.1, read on the forward strand.
TCGGGACCGCATGCCGAACGCCCGCCTCGAATTCATCGACAAGTGCGGCCACGCCCCGATGATTGAGCACCCGGATACGTTCAATGCGCTGACGCTTGATTTTCTCGAAGCGCTCACCGAAGAAGCCCGCCTGGAGCCCTCGTCCCGTCCCTAGTTTCTCCTCTCCCGCCTGTCCAATGGGGCGGACAACTGTGTGACGAAGAGCACGCTTCCGTGCCCCGCGTCCTGATGCTGTCGCGCAACAGTCGGGACCGTCCCCGATTGGCACGCGCATTGCTTGATATGAGTAACACAGCGAGGGTCGCGTTCGCGATCTCGTTGTCCGGGACTTGTAGTCCCCAGGAGGCCTCCATTCTTGCCGGGCAGGTGCGTCTTTGGGTGAGCGTATCTGCCCGGCATTTTTTATGTGGGTACAGGCTACCTATCACTTTGAGTCGAAGACGCTCCCGAAAACCCGTCGCTCGTCATTCCGCACCCCGATGCGGAATCTTTTGGGGAGGCGCCGCTGTATTCGGGAAAATCCCCTGACGGATGACCCTTCGGGCCCCTGAGTCGAGCTCAGGATGACGTGCCT
>CAZRPQ010000303.1:0-3711 GCA_964601725.1 uncultured Salinivenus sp.
AGATGGAAAAGGTGAACTGGCCCAGCCGCGACGAACTGATCAGCAGCACGCTCATCACAATCGTTGCTTCGCTGATGATATCCGGGTTCATCTTCCTGGCCGACCAGGTGATTCAGAGAGTCTTGAAGATCCTGTACCAGGTATAGGTTCACTCGGGGAGGGCTGTTTTCCTCCGGCCGTACACCCAATGCTGCATGCATTCTACATCTGCTATGGCTGAAGAGACGGATTCCGACACGTGGTATGTGCTCCGCACTTTCTCGAATCACGAGAAGAAGGTGCGTCGGTATCTCGAGAGTGAGATCGAGCGGCTTGGGCTTGGGGATCAGGTCGAGGAGATTCTGATTCCGACGGAGACGGTTTTTGAGATGAAGGGGGGAGAGAAACAGACGAAAGAGAAAACGTTCTTTCCGGGGTACATCCTTCTCAATTGCACCTTGACCTCTGAACTGCGAGATGTCGCCGAGGACTTGCCGTCGGTCATTGGATTCTTGACGGCGGGCACCGGGGACACCCCGACCCAGCTCCGGGAGGAAGAGGTGAAGCGCGTTCTCGGCAAGATGGATCGGGCCGAGGAGATGGGCGAGCAGCCCGAGATGCCCTTCAAGGTCGGCGATCCAGTCAAGGTGGTGGATGGCCCGTTCGACAGCTTTAACGGCATTGTGGAGGACGTGTATCCCGACAAGATGAAGGTAAAAGTCATGGTCTCTATTTTTGGTCGCAAAACGCCTGTGGAGCTCGATTACTTGCAGGTTGAGCACGAAGAGTAGTCTCTTGATCCCCACGCAGGAGAGCCACTCGGCACCGCTGAGATTCTCGCGTCTTTTTGAACAAACCGGCGGAAGTTGATCCGGCACCTGCCGGTCGACGTTTGAACCGCCTTTTCGAATATGGCAGCACCCGTCGAGCAAACCATCAAGCTTCAAATCAAAGGGGGCCAGGCCAATCCCGCCCCACCCATCGGGCCGGCGCTCGGCCAACATGGGGTCAATATCATGGAGTTTTGCAAGGCATTTAATTCCCGGACCGAAGACCGGATGGGGACGCTCTTGCCGGTCGAAATTACGGTTTATGCCGACCGATCCTTCGACTTCATCGTCAAGAGCCCCCCGGCCTCGATCCTGCTGAAACAGAAGGCGGACATCGAAACGGCCGCTGGGGATCCGCTCCGGGATGATGCTGGCACGGTCACGTGGGACGATTGCCTGGACATCGCCGAGCAAAAGCTCGAGGACCTCAACGCACACACCGTGGAGAAGGGCGCAAGCATGGTGGCCGGAACGGCCCGATCGATGGGCATCACCGTCGAAGGAAAGCCGGCCCACGAACAATAGTCTTTCGGCGCTCCGGTCGTAGGGAAGAGTTTCGTGCCTTCCGGGGCTCCGTCGCAGTCGTTGATCACGCGGGAGTTGCCCCAACAGCAGTCGGGGGAACGTTCGCACCGCACAACCGCACCCAACTATGGCAAAGACCGAAGGAAAGCGATACAGAGAGGCCCACGATCTCGTCGATGAGCAGGACGAGTCCGTGGGGCTTCGAGAGGCCGCGGAACTGGCCAAGCAAACCGCGACCGCCAACTTCGATGAATCGATTGATTTGGACCTCCGTCTTGGGGTGGACCCGCAACACGCCGACCAGATGGTACGGGGATCCATCACCCTTCCCAACGGCACTGGCCGTGAGGTGACCGTGCTCGTCCTCGCCAGCGAAGGCAAGCAGGAAGAGGCCGAGGAAGCGGGCGCTGACTATGTGGGACTCGACGAGTACATCGAGCGCATCCAGGAGGAAAACTGGCTCGACTTCGACGTCGCCATTGCAACGCCGGACGTCATGGGGCAGGTGGGACAGCTTGGTCGCATTCTGGGGCCGCGGGGGCTGATGCCGAATCCAAAGAGCGGGACGGTGACGATGGACTTGGCCGACGCAATTGAGGAGATCAAAGCGGGGAAAATTGAGTTCCGCGTGGACAGCAGCGGAAACCTCCACACGGCCATCGGGAAGGCCTCGTTCTCGCCGAAAGAGCTCTACGAGAATGCCCGTGCCCTCCTCGAGGAAGTGATGCGTCTCCGCCCGGCCGCCGCGGGTGGTCTCTACCTGCGCTCGATTACGATGTCGGCCACAATGGGCCCCCCGGTGCGAATTGACCGCAGTTCCGTGCTGAGCGAGGTTCGGTAGCCCCTGTGCCCCGACCGGAGGACGGAAGTATCCCGAGCCTTTAGGGGGCGCCCCTGTCTGTCGCCTTTGAATACCGACCAACTTTCCTATCCCATGTCGAAGAACCGAGCCGAGAAAGCAGAAATCATTGATCAAATCGGGGAGAAGCTCAGTGAGTACCCGATCTTGTACCTCACCAATTTTGAAGGCCTGACCGTCGCCCAGTCCAATGAGCTTCGCGGTCGCTTCCGCGAAGCGGACGTCGACTACCAGGTCACGAAGAACACTCTGGCCCGCATTGCTCTCGACCGCATTGAGGGCAAGGACGCTCTCGAAGAGTTCTTTTCGGGCCCCACGGCCATAGCCTTCAGCGAAGATCCGGCCAAACCAGCCCGCGTCATTCAGGACTTCGTCGACGAAGAAGGCGTGGATCGGCCGGAGTTGAAGGTGGCCTGGATTGAGGGAGAGATATACGACGATCCGGAGGCGCTCGATACGCTTGCGGACCTGAAGTCGCGCGAGGAGCTGATCGGCGAGATTGTCGGGTTGCTTCTGTCCCCGGCCCAGAACATCGTGGGAGGAATTCAGGGGGGCGGGCAGCGCCTGGCTGGTATTGTTCAGTCCCTTGCGGAAGAAGACGAAGACGAGTAACTGCCGGGGTTGCTGCCGCCCACCACGGGCACCCAGAACGCCGGCTTTCACACCCTTGCACATTCGCCTTAATTCGCGACGCAGTCCCGACAGAGTTCCGAATGCTTTCGGGAAGGTGCTCGACACGCGTCGGGGCCGAGACCGTCGCAGGACAAACCTACAACACTGACTTATGGCTGACATCGAAGGACTTGCCGAACAGCTCGTTGGACTCACCATCAAAGAAGCCAATGAGCTTGCGAATCATCTTGAAGAGGAGTACGACATCCAGCCCGCCTCTGCGGGCGTTGCTGTAGCGGCCGATGGCGGCGGCGGTGCCGACGGCGAGGCCGAGGAGGAAGAGCAGACGGCGTTCGACGTTGTGCTCACTGGCATTGACGGGAACAAGATTCAAGTTATCAAAGAGGTCCGCTCTATCACGGGCATGGGCCTGAAAGAGGCCAAGTCTCTGGTGGACGAGGCGCCCAATCCTGTGCAGGAAGGCGCTTCCCGGGAGGAGGCTGACGACCTCAAAGCGCAGATTGAAGACGCCGGGGGCGAGGTTGAGCTCCAGTAAGAATCGACGCGTGACGGCCTTGGTGGGACGGAGCTCCAGATTGCTCCCTCTCCCAGGCCTTCCACGGCCCCGACGAGGGCGGTCCCAAACGCATTTTGGGGTTGGCCCTCGGCAATTCCTGAACGACGCCACTCCGTGACGTAGACGGGATTGGTTTTGAAACAACCCCGTACCCCGACCGTAGGCTCACTCCTGTCTGAGCGCATCTTCTTGAGCGAAGTTCTGCCTCACGGGTGTCTACCGCCTGACAGGAGTTTTGCCTGATGCCGGACGTTCGATCTTCCGGCGGTCGCCCTCTCCGCCCTGAGTCTGACTGGTGGATTCTTCTCGAATGAGCCTGCAAGCCTGCG